>JANXZI010000102.1 GCA_025355595.1 Spartobacteria bacterium | reverse complement strand
CTCCATTTTGCCATCGTCGTCTCGCTCGTGCTCGGGTGCTGTGTGGCGTGCGCACAGCGGCTCAGCCCGCTGACTTCGGCACCGGATTGGACGCGGCTCGAGGCCTTTCACGGGACGATCACGCGCGCGGAATTCCAGCGGCTGCTCGACACGGTGTATGCGCCGGGCGGCGCGGCGGTGGGGATGATCGAGGTGCGGGAAAATGAGGCGGTGATTTTCAAGACGCTCACGCCGCCGGAGCCGTTCACGCTGCGCTTTGCGAAGGACGCGGCTTCGGCGAAGGCTCCGCCGCGCGCCTGGCGCGCAGCCGCCGCGCTCCCGGCGGCGAAGGCGGATCGTCCGCTCGAAGGCGTGCGCGTCGCGCTTGATCCGGGACACATCGGCGGCGACTGGGGGGTGATGGAGGGGCGCTCGTTTCAACGCGGGCCGGACCAGCCGGTGCGCGAGGGCGACATGACTCTGCTCGTGGCCAAGCTCGCCGCGCCGAAGCTGCGCGCGCTGGGCGCGGAGGTGTCATTCGTGCGCGATGCGAGCGTACCGTCGTCACCCTTCACGGTGGATGCGCTGCGCCCGGCGGCGCGAAAGGAACTGGCGCTGCTCGCGGTGCCGTCGCCGCGCGAGAACTACGACGGCGAGCACGATCCGCAGAAGGCCGACACGGTGCAATGGCAGGCGGAGCGTCTCTTTTACCGCGTGGCGGAAATCCACGAGCGCGCGCGCAAGGTGCGGGAAAAGCTGCGGCCCGATCTGGCGGTGTGCATTCACTTCAATGCCGACAACTGGCGCGATCCGGAGAATCCCGACTTCGTGGAAAAGGAGGATCTGCATGTGCTGGTGAACGGGTGCTTCAGCGCGGGCGAATTGCGCTTCGACGATCAGCGGTTCGAGATGCTGCTGCGTCTGCTCTCGCGCAGCCATGCCGAGGAACTCGCCGCCGCCGTGCCGATGGCCAAGGCGCTCGCGGATGCGACCGGGCTGCCGCCTTTCACCTACTTCGGCGGCAACGCGGTGCGCGCCGGCGCGAATGAATATGTGTGGGCGCGGAATCTCCTCGCGAACCGGATATTCGACTGTCCCGTCGTCTATCTCGAACCGTACCGGATGAACAGCGAGGCGACTTACACGCGCATCCAGGCGGGCGACTACGAGGGCGAGCGCGAGGTCGCGGGGAAGATGCGCCGGAGCATTTTCCGTGAGTATGCGGATGGGATCGTGGAGGGGCTGCGGGCGTATTACGCGGGCGTGCGTCAGCCGGGCAGCGTGCCGAAGTAGCGGTCGCCCGCGTCGCCGAGGCCGGGGAAAATATAGGCGCGCTCGTCGAGCCGCTCGTCCACGGCCGCGGTGAAGATGGCGACATCGGGATGCTGCGCGCTGAGGTGCGCGATGCCCTCCGGCGCGGCGAGGAAGCAGATGAAGCGGATGCGCCGCGCGCCGGCCTGTTTGAGCTTTGCGATGGAGTCCGCGCCGCTGTGGCCGGTGGCGAGCATGGGGTCCACGACGAGCACGTCGGCATCGGCCAGATGCGTGGGCGTGTTGAAATAATACGAGGTCGGCAGGTGCGTGGCTTCGTCGCGCCTCATGCCGATGTGGCCGACGGCGGCATCGCCGAGGAAGGGCAGGATCGCATCGCAAATCCCGAGGCCCGCGCGGAGGATCGGCACCACGACGATCGGGCGCGCGAGCTGCGCGCCGTCGGTCTCCGCGAGCGGCGTCCGGATTTTCTCCGGGACCGTCGCGAGATCGCGCGTGGCGGCAAATGCGAGGAGCACGGCAAGCTCCTGCGCATTGCGGCGAAATTCCCGCGGCGGCGTGCGCTCGTCGCGCAGCCGCGCGAGCTTCACGCGGGCGAGCGGATGTTCGACGACGGTGACATTTTTCGGCAGGCTCGGTGCAGGCATGGTGGGGATTCGTGTCAGGACTCGCGAAGATTTGCCAGCCACGGCTGAGGCGTTGATTTTCCAAAAATGCCGGGGCAGACTCCCGCGCATGAAAGCACTCCTGGCCATCCTCCTCCTCGCCCTCTGCACCGCGCAGTCCGGCGCGGCCGAGCATGTCGTGCTCTACGCGCGCCTGCTCGAGGATGTCACCGCGGATCTCACCGATGGCTCGCGGTGGGCCATGGAAAAGGGCGACTGCTTCCCGGTCGTCGCCTATAAGGAGGGACGCACGAAACTCATCCTCCGCCTCGCAGGCACGAATTTCGTCGTGGCGAGCGAACACGCGGCAGTCGTGAATGAGAAGGAGACGCCCGCCGCGATCAAGCGCTACCGGGGGACGCTTCAGGTGTATATCGAAGGCTTCTCCGCGCGCTGGAAGGCGAAGGCCGAGGCGGGCGCGAAACAATGAAACTCTACGTGAAAACCTGGTGCCCGTGGTGCGTCGCCGCGCGCGAATGGCTCGACACAAACGGCTTTGGCTACGAGCTGATTGACGTGGAGGCCGACCGCGCGGACTGCGACGAAATGATCCAGCTTTCCGGCCAGAGCAAGACGCCCACGCTCATCACGCGCGAAGGCGCGGTGCTGCCGGATTTCGGGCCCGAGGAACTCGAGGCCTTCGTCGCCCGGCACGGACTCCGGCCATGAGCGATCTTTTGAAATCACGAATGATCACGAATAGGCATCCGGGCCGACGGATGGAGCAGCACGCGAGGCGTGGGATCGCGGCTGATTCGTGCCCATTCGTGTTCATTCGTGGTTCTGAAATCGGGAGGGCGCGCGCATGAGCATCGCCGACGTATTTCTGATTCTCGGCGTTTTCGCACTGAGCTGGGCCCTGCGCACGACGGGCAATCCCGTCCTCGACAAGATCGGCGCGCTCGGTTTCCTCAGCACCTCATTCCTCGCAGGCTGGCTGCTCACGGGCTGGTGGCCGATCGGGCTCCTCTTCATGAGCTTCTGGTTCGTGTGGCCGTGGTACGAGCTGATCACCCGCGTGCGAAAAATCGCCATGCCCATGCACGCCGAACTGCGCCACAAGACGCCGCCGCACCGCGAGATGTTCCCCGCGCTCGACGACCTCACCGGCGAGATCGAGGGCGAGGGCTTTGAGCACGTCGCGGACCTCGGACGCGAATGGGACGAGATTCGTCAATTTTTCCGGGTCTTCCACAAGCCCGATGAGCGCGTGCAGGCCGTCATCTGCCTCGTGGAACAGGAAAGTTTCGCATTCTACTACCTGCGGATCATCTCGCGCGGGGCCGACGGCACGATCTGGACGACGTGGAACTACCCTTTCGCGCTGAACCTCAAGCTCGCCCCCGAGTGGCGCACCAACGGCGAGGACGGCAGCAAGTCATTCACGCAGCTCCTCGACAGCCACCGCGATTTCCTCGCGCAAAAAAATGTCCTCACCTCCGAGCTCGCTGAGACCGATCCGGAGAGACTCGGCAGCCAGCTCCACGCCGAGCAGGCCGCCCAGATCGCGCACAACGTCACCGCCGGCATCCTCGCGCCGGGAAAAGACGGCGCGATCCGCTATACCTGGCGCGGCCTCATGTTCATCTGGTTCCAATTCCTGCGCGACTTCGTGCGGCTGCACTGAGGGTGCGGACCCGGTGCCCGGCCGCGCGTGCGGATTTCTTTTTACCGCCGTGACGCCGCGGCTTGCGGGCGAACGTGCGGGGACTAGTCTCGGGCGCGATGGCCGACCAACTCACCCCGATGATGCAGCAGTACCACGGCATCCGCCGCTCGCTGCCGGCGGACACGCTGCTGCTGTTCCGGCTCGGGGATTTTTATGAGATGTTCTTCGACGATGCGAAGACCGCCGCGGGCCTGCTGAACATCGCGCTCACACAGCGCAACGGCACGCCGATGTGCGGCATCCCGCATCACGCGCATGAGAACTACATCCGGCGGCTCATCAAGGCGGGGAAGCGCGTGGCGATCTGCGATCAGGTGAGCGAGCCGAAGCCGGGGCAGATCGTGCAGCGTGAGGTCACGCACATCGTTTCGCCCGGCACGATCTCAGATTTGCAGATGCTCGATGCGAAGCGGAACAATTACCTCGCGGCGATTCATCCGGGGAAAAATGGCGGGCACGGCTTTGCCTTCCTCGATCTCACGACCGGCGACTTCCGCCTCACGGAACTGGCGGATGACAAGGAACTCGACGACGAACTCGCGCGCGTGCAGCCGTCCGAGGTGCTCGTCGCGGAGGAAAATTCCGAACGTTACCGCGATGCCGGGCGCATCCAGCCGCGCGAGGGCTACACCTTTCTCCCCGATCAGGCGTACTACGCGCTGCGGGAACATTTCCGCGTGCAGTCGCTCGATGGTTTCGGCTGCGCGGAAATGCACGCGGCCCAGAGCGCGGCGGGCGCGATTCTTCAATATCTCAAGGAGCTGCGCCGCTCGCTGAACCACATCGCGCGGCTCACGGTTTATCGCAATTCGCAGTTCATGATCGTGGACGCCACGACGCAGTCGAATCTCGAACTCCTCCAAAGCCGCGGCGGTGGACGCGACACTTCACTGCTCGGCTGCCTCGACCGCACGCACACGCCGATGGGCGCGCGGAAATTGCGCGACTGGATCCTGCATCCGCTCTGCGATCTCGCCGTGCTGCGCGAGCGGCAGAGCCTCATCGGCGATCTGCTCGGCGAGGCGTTCATCCTCGGGAACCTGCGCGAAACGCTGAAGGGCATCCGCGATCTCGAACGCACCGTCGGCCGCCTCACGCAGACCGGCGGGAATGCGCGAGACCTCATGGTGCTGCGCACTTCGCTCGAACAAATCCCGCAGCTCCGCGCCGACCTCGGAGCGCTTGCAAGAAAGGACAGCGCGACGCCGCTGCTCGGCAGCGACGCAGCAGCGACGAGTCACCAGTCACCAGTCACCAGTCACAATTCCCTCGCCACGATCCTCCTCACGCAGCTCCACGAACTCCCGCACGTCGTCGAACTTCTCGCGAAGGCCATCGTGGACGAGCCGCCGGCGCTCACGAAGGAAGGCGGCATCTTCCGCGACGGCTGGCACGCGCCGCTCGACGAATTGCGCGGTGCATCGCGCACGGGCAAGGACTGGATCGCGCAGCTTCAGCAGCGGATGATTGATGAGACCGGAATCAAGTCGCTGAAGATCCGCTACACCGGAGTCTTCGGCTATTTTTTCGAGGTCACAAAATCCAACATCCCGCTCGTACCGCCGACGTGGCACCGCAAGCAGACCGTCGCGACCGGCGAGCGCTACATCACGCCCGAGCTGAAGGAGGTCGAAAACAAAATCCTCGGCGCGGACGAGCGCAGCAAGGCGCTCGAATTCGAGCTGTTCGTCCAGCTCCGCGATGACGCGCTGCGCGAACTCGCGCCGCTCCAGCAGACCGCCGCCGCCGTCGCCACGCTCGACGTGCTGTGCGCGCTCGCCGAGACCTCGCGGCTTTTCGGCTACTGCAAGCCCGCGCTCTCCGACGACCTCCGCATCCGCATCGAGGACGGGCGGCACCCGGTGCTCGATCAGGCGCTCATCGAGGAGAAATTCGTGCCGAACGACGTCGCGCTCGACGACACCGCGAACCGGCTCCTCATTTTGACCGGCCCGAACATGGCCGGCAAAAGCACCTACATCCGGCAGGTCGCGCTGCTGGTGCTCATGGCGCAAATCGGCTCGTGGATTCCGGCAAAGAGCGCGGAGATCGGCCTCGCGGATCGCATCTTCACGCGCGTCGGCGCGAATGATGACCTCTCACGCGGGCAGTCCACCTTCATGGTCGAGATGAACGAGACTGCAAACATCTGCAACAACGCCACGGCGCGTTCGCTGGTGATCCTCGACGAAATCGGCCGCGGCACCTCGACGTTCGACGGCCTGAGTATCGCGTGGAGCGTCGCGGAATACCTGCACGACAACGTGAAATGCCGCACGCTCTTCGCGACGCACTACCACGAGCTGACGGAACTCGAACTCACACGCGGCGGCGTGAAAAATTTCAACGTCGCCGTGCGCGAATGGAACGATCAGATCATCTTCCTGCGCAAAATCATCAAGGGCGGCGCGGACAAGAGCTACGGCATCCAGGTCGCGCGTCTCGCCGGCCTGCCGGCAAAAGTCATCGCCCGCGCCAAGGAAATCCTGAGCAACCTCGAGCACCACGAGCTGAACGCCGAAGGCAAACCCACGCTCGCGGAGACTCCCGCGCCGCCGAAACACGGCAAGCCGCGCGGCAAGAAGGCCGCGCAAAAGGCGCTGGATGAAATGCCGCCGCAGATGTCGCTGCTGTGAGTTCACGACGGACATTTCTTTTCCTCGCAGCGAGTGTGCTGTTCTCGTGCATGGGCATCGCGCGGAGCGGGGAGCGGCTGGAAAAGTTCGTCTTTGAAAAGGCCGAGATGGGCGTGCCGTTCCGCATCACGCTGTTTGCGGAGAGCGAGCAGATCGCGAAGGACGCGGCAGACGCGGGATTCGCGCGCGTCGAGGCGTTGAATCGAATCTTCAGCGACTACGAGGATGACAGCGAACTGACGCTGCTCTCGCGCACTTCCGGCACGGGCCGCGCGTTGAAAGTGAGCGACGAACTGTGGATCGTGCTCGCCCGCGCGCAGGTGCTCGCGGCGCGGACGGACGGGGCATTCGACGTGACGTGCGGCCCGCTCACGGCGCTGTGGCGCAATGCGCGGCGCAAGCACGAGCTGCCTTCACCGGAACGCATCGCGGAGATGACCTCGCGCGTGGGCTGGAAAAAAATGCGGCTCGATGAAAAGGCGCGCACCGTCGAGCTGCTCGCGCCGGACATGCGGCTCGATGTCGGCTCGATCGCGAAGGGCTTCGCTTGCGATGAGGCATTGAAAGTCGTGTGCGCGAAAGGCTGCCCGCGCGCGATGGTCGCGGGGAGCGGCGACATTTCGGCAGGCGATCCGCCGCCGGGGCGGAAAGGCTGGCACATCGAAGTCGTCGGGCTCGATCTCGATCCCCCTGCTGTCGCGCCCGCAGCAGTGGTGATCGAAATCGCGAACGCCGCCATCGCGACGAGCGGTGATCGCAACCAGCGCCTCGATGCGAACGGCCAACGACTTTCGCACATCCTCGATCCGCGCACGGGACAGCCGCTCACCGATCACGCGCTCGTGAGCGTGGTCGCACCGGATGGGCTCACCGCGGGGATCTCGACGGCGTGCAGCGTCATCGGCCCGCAAAAGGCGCTGAAGCTCGCCACAGAATGGCACGCGGCGATCCGCATCCAGCGCGCACCGGACGGCAAGGCGGAGATCACGGAGTCGCCGGACTGGGCGGCGCTGGTCGCAAAGTAGGCGTGGGCGGAAGCCCACGTCCGCACTCTCCCGAGCGCGCCTACCATCCGGGGCCGACAGTCCGGTTAATTTTGCGAGTTGGTATTACGGATTCAACTGTCGTTCGGAGTGACCGTCGGCGCGGGAGACTGCGGTCGGATTTTCTGATTTTGGGGAGAGCAGGCTGCATGGCTGGGTCTCGCGAAACGAGTGAGCGCGCGGAGCGCACTGGGAGCGGCGACATTCCTGTCGCCGACCTGCGATCGCGCCGGAGGCGCACACATCGAGGGAAAGTGGCAGGTGCTTGCGCGCTTCCCGCACCATCGGCGAGCGGAAAGGAATCCGCCTCCGGTGGTGTCGTGGGTCGGCGACTGGAATGTCGCCGCTCCCAATGCGCCGGCGACTCCTTGACCGGTTTCGGAAGATCTTCAGCCGGTTGGGCGAGAGTCAGGAATTCCCTGCGGCTGCGGGAGCGGTCTCGATGCGCGGGAAGAGCGGGATGGGTTTGCCGAGGACGTGGCCGTCCGGCAGCCCGCCCCAGGTCGCTTCGCTGAGGCGGAAGCGCCGGTTTGTCGGGTCGCTGCCCGCCTCCGGGCCGCCTTCGTCCATCTTCCAAGCGAGCTGATCAAAAATTCCATGCGCCGCAAACGGCAGCACCGGGGAGATCAGGATGGCGATGATGCGGAGGGATTCGGCGAGCGAATAGAGAACGATGTCGAGTTGGGCTTTTCCTCGTTCCGTTTGGTCTTTTGCAAGTTTCCAAGGTGCAGAATCGTCCACCAGCCGATTCGCATTATTGAGTTGCTGAGTAACGTCAAATAGAGTGGCGTTGACGGCGCAGCCGTCCATGCACGCTTCAAAAGCGCGCTTTAATATCGCGAATCCATTGGCGAAATCACTGGGGTTCACTGAACCCCCCGGAGCATCGAAAGCAGAATTCCAGCCCCCAAAAAGCTGAACGGATGCTGACGCCTCGGGGGGGACTGGCGTATAAGTTCCCCATTTTTCAATGGTCGGCGACCTGACCTTTCCCTCCCGATACTTCGCCGACATATTCAGTGTGCGGTTAAGCAAATTGCCGAGCGAATTTGCCAATACCGAATTGTATGAGGTGACGAGCCTTTCCTCGCTGAAATCGGCATCGCGGCCAGTCGCGATGTCGCTCATCAGATAGTAGCGCAGCGCTTCGGGGCCGTATTTGTCGGCGAGGAGGTCGGGGTCCACGATGTTGCCGAGGCTCTTGCTCATCTTCGCGCCGGCGATGTTCCACCAGCCGTGGACGAGCAGCGTGGGCATCTCGGCGTCGGTGAAGCCGAGCGCCTTCAGCATCACCGGCCAATAGACGCCGTGCGCGGGAATCATGATGTCCTTGCCGATGACGTGCAGCGGCGGCCAGAACTCATTGAACCGCGAAGGAGCGAAGGAGCGAAGGGAAGAGGCGGGTTCATTGATGCCATCGTCTCCGGCAGGCGAAGTCGCCCCGCTTCCCTCTTCGCTCCTTCGCTCCTTCGCGGTTCGCTCACCGTAGTTCGGATCATGGCCGGGGGCGTAGCTGATGTAGTTCACCAGCGCGTCGAACCACACGTAGGTGACGAAGCCCGCGCCGAAACTCTCGGGGAAGGGGATGCCCCACTTCAGCCGCGACGCGGGGCGCGAGATGCAGAGGTCGCCCTCGAGCTTGGCCACGGCGTTGCTCAGTTCGGCGACGCGGAAGTCGGGGACGACGAACGGATTCCCGTCCGCGCTGCGCCGGGCGATGAAGTCGAGCAGCCATTGCTTCGGGTCGAAGCCGGGCAGGCCAGTGTTCGGATCCTGCATGAGGCGGAAGTAGAAATTCTCCTCGTCGCGCTCCTCGACGGGCTGCCACTCCGGGCCGAATTCGCCATCCGCACCGCGCTCCTTGTCGGTGAGGAATTGCTCCTGCCGCACGCTATAAAATCCGCGCTGCGTCTTTTTGTAAATCCAGCGGCTCCCGCCGGTCGCGGGGTCCTTGTCGTCCCAGAGTTTCTGCAAATTGGCGCGCACGCATTCCTTGTGGAGCGGGTCGGTGGTCGCGGCCCACGCGTCGTATTTCACGTCGAGCTTTTCCCACAGCCCGGTGAATTTTTTTGTGATGCCGTCCACATATTCCTGGGGCTCGACGCCGACCTTCTCCGCGCTCTGCTGCACCTTCTGGCCGTGCTGATCCACGCCGGTGAGGAAGAAGACTTCCTCCCCTTTCAGCCGATGATAGCGCGTGAACACATCGGCGAGCACCTTCTCATAAGCGTGGCCGATGTGCGGTGCGCCATTGGTGTAATCAATCGCGGTGGTGATGAAGAAGGGCTTGCCCATGTCGCGCCGACGATGCGGGAAGCGCGCGGAGTTGGCAACATTCGTAGCCGCGCTCGTGAGAGCGCGG
>JANXZI010000089.1 GCA_025355595.1 Spartobacteria bacterium | reverse complement strand
AAAATAGCGCGGCGGCAAAAACTGCGGCGTGCCATCGGCGCTCGTCTTGCCCGTGTTCTGAATGAACGCCACGCGCCCGTCTTCGTCGCCGACGATGAGGTCGGGCCTGCCGTCCTTGTTCCAGTCGAGCGCCGTCGGCGTGATCATCTCGAGGTCCATCGTCAGCGGCACGGATGCTTCCGCAGGCGAGTGAAGGTCGCCGATCCGACGCGAGCTTCCGCTCGCGCCTACGGAGGTGCCGGCCCCGCTCACGATGGATCTCGAAATGATCACGCCGGTGGCGCTCGACTGGAACAAGGACGGCAGGCCCGATCTGATCGTGGGCGACGAGGACGGGCGCGTGGCATTCATCGAGAACACGGGCAAGACGAGCGCCGATGGCACGCCGCAGTTTTTGCCGCCGCGCTATTTTCAGCAGGAGGCGGACGATGTGAAGTGCGGCGCGCTCGCGACTCCCGTGGGCGTGGATTGGGATGGCGACGGCGCGATGGACATCGTGAGCGGCAACTCCGCGGGCTACGTCGTGTTTTTCAAAAATCTGAGCGCGCCCGGTGTCGAGAAGCCGAAGTGGGCTGCACCGAAATATCTCGAGGCGGACGGCAAGGTGATCCGCTTCATGGCCGGCGCGAACGGATCGATCCAAGGCCCGGCGGAATCGAAGTGGGGCTACACGACGCTGAGTGTCGCGGATTGGGACGGCGACGGGCTGCCGGATCTCATCGTGAATTCGATCTTGGGACGAGTCGTGTGGTTCAAAAACATCGGCACGCGCACGGAGCCGAAGCTCGCCGCTGCGCAGCCGATCGCGGTCGAGTGGAACGGCGCGCAGCCCGCGCTCGCGTGGGGCTGGCTGCGGCCCGCGGGCAAGGCGCTCCTCACGCAATGGCGCACGACGCCGTTTGCCGTGGACTGGAATCGCGACGGTTTGACAGATCTCGTGATGCTCGACCACGAGGGGTACCTCGCATTTTTCGAGCGCGCAAAACGTGACGGCAAAGTCGTGCTGCTTCCGCCGAAGCGCGTGCTGTGCGATGAGAAGGGCGAGCCGCTGCACTTTAACACGGGCACCGGCGGCAAGAGCGGGCGGCGCAAATTTTGCCTCTCGGATTGGGACGGCGATGGCGCGACGGACATCTTCATCAACAGCGGTAACGCCGAACTGTGGCGGCAGACTGGGCACCGCGACGGGAAGTGGTTTTTCAAGAACACGGGCAACCTCGACACTCTGAATCTCGCCGGCCACGACACGAGCCCGATGACGGTGGACTGGAACAACGACGGCGTGCCCGATCTGCTCGTCGGTGCGGAGGACGGGCACTTTTACTACATGCGCAATCCGCGCTCGGCGAAGTGAGCACCCGAAGAAAAGAACGCGCCGCTTTTCCCCGATGAACGCCGAGTCAACCCCGAACGCCAGGAGTCGCGCATGGCTTACCGTCGCACTGCTTTTCCCCGTCGCGCTGCTGAACTATCTGGATCGGCAGATTTTTTCCACGATGGAGAAATCCATCACCGCGGGCGTGACGGGCGTCGTGAATCATGAGCACTTTGGCGATTTGATGGCGGTGTTTCTCCTCCTGTACGGGCTGTTCAGCCCGGTGGGCGGCTACGTCGCGGATCGGTTCAACAGGCGGTGGGTCATCATTGCGAGCCTCGGGGTGTGGTCGTTCATCACATGGCTCACGGGGCGCGCGCAGACGTTCGATCAGCTCTGGTGGGCGCGCGCGCTCATGGGCGTGAGCGAGGCGTGCTACATCCCGGCGGGTCTGGCGCTGATTGCGGATTTTCACAGCGGCGGAACGAGATCGCGCGCCGTGAGCGTGCATCAGGCTGGGATTTACACGGGCATCATTCTCGGCGGCACGGGCGGCTACATCGCGGAGTCGAGCCACGGGTGGCGCGCGGCGTTCACATGGTTCGGACTCGCGGGCGTGCTCTACGCGGGCGTGCTGATTTTCCTCTTGAAAAATGCGCCACGTCCGGATGCGGAGACTTCAGCGCCGCGCGCGGGCATCGGCGCATCGCTCGCACAGTTGTTCGGATGCGGTTCGTTCATCCTGCTTGTGCTGTATTTCACGCTGCCTGCGATGCCGGGCTGGGTGGTGAAGAGCTGGATGCCGTCGCTACTGGCGAAGACGTTCCATCTCGGCGAGGGCAAGGCGGGCATCTCGGCGACGCTCTGGGTCACGCTCGCCTCGCTCGGCGGCGTGCTCGCGGGCGGCGCGCGGGCGGCGCGCTGGATGCGGCGCACGCAGCGCGGGCGCCTCTGGGTGAGTGCCATCGGCATCGTGCTGTGCATCCCTGCGCTCTTCGGGATCGGCTACGCGCCGACGCTCGGAGTGGCTGTTGCGTTCCTGGTTTTGTTCGGCGTTGAGTGGGGATTTTTCGACACGAACAACATGCCCATCCTCTGCCAGATCGTGCCGGCGAGACTGCGCGCGACAGGCTACGGACTGATGAACATGGTGAGCATCACCGCTGGCGGGCTGGCCGTGAAGAAGGTCGGCGCGCTGCGCGATGCCGATGCCGCGCCGTCGCTCATCTTCAGCATCTGCGCGATCGCTGCGGCGGTGTCCGTCGTCCTCGTGTTGCTCATCAGGCCGCGCATCGCGCAGACTCACGACTGAACTTTTTCCCACCATGAAAATCCGTCCCCTCCTCGCTGGCCTTGCCACGTCATTGCTCGCCGTCGCTGCGCTCGCGCCGAATCTTTCTGCACAGATTCCCGGTGGTTTTGGCGGCGTGTCGGTGAAGGATCCCGATGCGCTCGCTGCGGCGAAATTTGCCGTCACTGCGCATGATCCGAAGCTCACCTTCGAGGCCATCGAGAAAGTCCAGCGTCAGGTCGTCGCGGGGCTGAACTACCGCCTCACGGTCAAGGTCACGGAAAACGGCAAGGCCCGCAGTGCGGATGCGGTGGTGTGGAAAAAACTCGATGGCACGCATCAGCTTACGTCGTGGAAATGGCTGGGGACCGCACCTGCGCCTGCGCGACCGCCCGGTGCGGAGCCGCCGGCGGGATTGGCAAAGTCGGAGTTCATCTACGAGAGCGCGCCCTTCCCGAGCTGCCACGCAACGACGATCGTGGAGCCGGCGGGCGGGGGACTGGTCGCCGCGTGGTTCGGCGGCACGCGCGAGGGGAATGCAGATGTCGGGGTGTGGTCGTCGCGTCTCGCGGATGGAAAATGGAGCGCGCCCGTGGAGGTCGCGAATGGCGTGCAGGCGGACGGCACGCGCTTCCCGTGCTGGAATCCGGTGCTCTTCCAGCCGAAGGACGGCGCGCTGATGCTTTTCTACAAAGTCGGCCCGAGCCCGAGCAAATGGTGGGGCATGGTGCGGAATTCAAGCGACGGGGGGAAGACTTGGAGCGATGCGCGGCGTCTGCCGGACGGCATTCTGGGGCCGATCAAAAACAAGCCGGTGCAGCTCCCGAATGGAGACATCCTTTCGCCGACGAGCACGGAGCATGACGGCTGGCGCGTGCATTTCGAGCGCAGCAGCGATGGCGGCGCGACGTGGTCAAAGACGGACGCGGTGAACGACGGAAAATCCATGGGCGCGATCCAACCGAGCGTGCTTTTCCTCGGCGGAGAAAAGCTGCTGGCGCTCGGACGCACGAAGCAGGCGCGCATTTTCCAAATCGCCTCCGCGGACCTCGGCAGGACATGGGGGGAAATGACGCTCACCGCGCTGCCGAACCCGAACTCCGGCACCGATGCCGTGACACTGCGCGACGGTCGGCACCTGCTCGTGTACAATCACACCGCGAAGGGCCGCACGCCGCTGAACCTCGCGCTCTTGCAGGACGGTGCGAAGTGGGAGGCGGCGCTCACGCTGGAGACCGAGCCGGGCGAATACAGTTACCCGGCGATCATCCAGACGGCGGACGGGCTCGTCCACATCACCTACACGTGGAAGCGCCAGCGCGTACGGCATTGCGTCGTGGATCCGACGCAGCTCAAGACGCGGCCGATCATGAACGGCGTGTGGCCGTGAATTTGTGGTGCTGAGCGGTTTCAATTCCGGGAAATGGTGCGGCAAGCAGCGTTGGCGGTGTGAGTTTTTTGTCCGATCATGCGATAAACAGTTTTGCGAATCGCCGTGACCTCGATAAAAGAAGGCTCCCGTCCGCCACGCGATTTCATTTCCATCCCAGACGAAAAGTGCGCATCCGCATACTCTGTCAACAATGCCATAGACGGATTCGATGGACGATGAAGAAGTGTCCGCATTGCTTCCGGCGGAATGAGAAGCGGCCGCTGATCATTTCCCTGAAGGTTGCCGCGCTCGTGATCGTGTGCATCGCGATTTGGTACACCGTTCGTTTCATCGTCGCGGCGTACGACACGGGGTCCGGCGTGATCCGGTAGCGGAATGTCGCAGAAGGCCATGTGTGGATTCCGCAGAATGGAATGTCCGCATCACGGTGCGCAGCGCCCGGGATTTTCTCCGCAAAAGCAAACGGGGCGCACCGTTTCCAGCGCGCCCCGTCGTCTTGATTTTGTGTCGCGGATTAGTGCTTGTGCTTGGGACCCTTCGCGCAGCAGGACTTGCCGTCCGTGCAGGCGGGGGCCGGCTTCTTGTGTGCGCAGCCGCTGATTCCGACCGCGAGGATTGCGGCGATAATGACGATGATGTTTTTCATGGGTTGGTGTTAGGTTGTGGTTGGTTGTGCTGCGCCGGCGATTCCGCCGATGCAGGGCGCGGAGTGTCCGTGCGGCTTGCTTTCAAGGCAAGGAGAGACGGCGCGGCGGGGTGATTTTTTGGGGAGCGGGCGGGAGATGGGACGTGGTGAACGCGCGAGAAACATAGGCGGGCCACATCTTTTCTCCCCGCGGCATCGTACGAAAGAAAAGCGCGCCACCGGTCTGGTGGCGCGCTTTGAAAATGGAGTCTGTCGGAGACGCGAGCCTCAGCGCATCAGCAGCGCCTGGCGGGCGCGTTTGATTGCGTTGTTGATCTTGCGGTGGAAGCGCGCGGGGACGCCAGTGGCGCGACGGGGCATGATCTTGCCGGCTTCGGTCACGTAGCGCTTGAGGAGTTCGGGATTCTTCCAGTCAATGGCGTCGAGGGCGACGTCGATGCGACGGCGCGGCATGCACCGGTTGGCTTTGCGGAAGTTGGTGCGGCGTTGAGGTGTTTTTGGCTGGCTCATGTTACTTGATTTCGCGGTGCAGGGTGCGGCGCTTGAGATTCGGGTTGTATTTCTTTTTCTCGAGCCGGTTCGGGGTGTTGAGGCTCTTCTTGTTGCGCTTGGAGATGTAGCGGGAGACGGGTTTCCCCTCCGCTTTGGCCTCCGTGCATTCGAGGATGATAAAGTCGCGTGCCATGTGGTGTTAGTCTTCGGTTGGTTTTGCTGGAGTCTCTTCGGGTTCGTCGCCGTCGCTCTCGGATTCGCCCCCATCTTCGGTGAGGCCGAAGAGGGAGGTGACAGGGACGCGCGAACGTTGAAAGCGTTTGTTCTTCTCGAGTTCCGCCTGGCACTCGACGGTGTAGCGGGCAAAGGGCATGGCCTCGAGGCGGAGGTGGGAGATGGCCTTGCCGGTCATCTCGCAGACGCCGTAGGTGCCCGCATCCACGCGCTTGAGTGCCTCTTCGATCTCATAGAGTGCATCCTGTTCCTGCGAGAGGAGCGAGAGTGCAAAATCTTTGTCGTAGGCGTCGCTGCCCGCGTCGGCCTGGTGCATGCCGAAGGCGCTGGCCTCGCTGCCCTCGGGGCGCGAGCGCAGCGTGTCCTTGGCGACGCCAGCCATCGAGTCGAGGATGGTGTCGCGCAGGGCCATGAGACGCTGCTTTTGCTGCTTGAGAAATGGCGTGAGCGTCACCGGCTTCTTCGGCAGCACGGGCCGGGTTGAGGCGGGGTGCACATTGTTTGTCGGCTTCGCAACGGACTTGGCGCCGTTTGCCGGTTTCCCGGGCTTCGCAGCTTTCGGGGCCTTCGGCGCGGGTTTGCTTTTCGCGGTCGGTTTCGACGCGGGTTTGCTGGCCTTCGCTTTGGGCGCGGGCTTCTTGGCGGCTTTCTTTGGCTGCGGTTTCGGCATGGGAAATTGGGTATCCGGTTGGGAAAAGGGCGGGATAGATACGGACTTCACCCCTGCGGCGCAAGGGGATAATGGGAACATTTTTCTCGGCGATCCGAAGGCCGATCCGAAGGCGTCATGGATGCGGGAAAACGGGCACGCATTTTACGAACTCGCGCTGCCGTAGCGCCGCAGCGCGAACAGCCACAGGGCGCGCGTGGCGGCAAGCACGGCCAGGGTCGCAGTGAAAAGCATCGCGAGCCCGGCCCACGGTGAACTGAACGGATGCGCGAGGATTTTTGCGGGCACATTCGAGACGAGGATGACGGGCACGAGCCAGGTGAAGATGATCCGGAACACGCCGCGGAACACCGCTTCCGGGTAGCGGCCGATGTGGAAGAGATTGAAGTAGCCGTGGATGAAACTCTGCGCGCGGATGATCCAGAAGCTGATGCACGAGAGGCCAAACATCACCGCGTAATGCACCGCGATGCCGAGCGGCACGGCGCACGCGAAGAGCGCAAGCTGTGTGATGCTCGGGACGATGTGCAGCTTCGCGAGTGCGAACACGACGATGCCCACGCCGACGAACGAATTCACGATGCAGTCGAAGCTCACCTGCCGCGTGCTCACGGCGAACTGTGCATCCATCGGCAGTGTGAGCATGAGGTCCAGCCTCCCGGTGCGGACGAGTTCGGGGAGGTTTGCGATATTGAGGTAAAAGAACGCCTGGAAAAGTTGCGCGATGATCTGGTGCACGCCGACGAGCGCGACGAGCTGCCACTTTGACCAGCCAGCAATCTCGTTCACCTGGCCGTAGAGCACCTCGATGAAGGCAAGCTGCCCCGCGAACCACAGCAGCTCGACGACCATCCAGAGCAGGAAGTTCAGCTTGAAGTTCATCTCGCGGATGAGCGAGTTCCGCGCGGTGAGGGCGAAGATGGAAAGATAGCGGTTCATCGTTTCAATTCCCCACCGCCTGGTAGCGCCGGATGCCCACGCGCCAGAGCGTCACGCCGAGCATCCACATCGCGAATGCCCAGCACGCCTGGATCGCGATTCCCTGCGCGAGCGCCGTGCCGCCGATGCGCTCGGTGAAGACCTGCACGGGAAAATACAGCTCGTACGGGAACGGGCTCCATTTCACAAAGCCCGCGAGCCACGGCGGCAGCATGTCGAGCGGGAACGCGTGGCCGCTCAGGAAATACTCGATGGAAAAAACGATGAAGACGATCGTGGAGATTTCGAGGATCCAAAATGCGAGCATCGCGATCGTGTACGCGATGAAGAATTGGATCACCGCCGCGAGCGCCGTGCTCACGCCGAACCACAGCCACGTCGCCGCGTGCACCGGCAGCGAGATGTGATCGCGGAGGAAGAAAAAAATCAGCGCCACGCCGGGCAGCAGCACGGCGGTGTAGAGCAGGCGGTAGCTCGCATACAGAGTGAAGCGGTAGGCGATGTAGTTCAGCGGCTTCAGCAGGAGGAAGCTCATCTTCCCGTCGCGAATCTCGCCCGCGATCTGCCACTCGTCCTCGGTCGGGGTCACGAGATTCTCCACGAAGACGGTCATCGCAAAATACATGATGAGCCCGCTGAACGTGTAGCCGCTCAGCGTCCCGCCGCCGCTGTCGAAAATCGCGCGCCACAGAAAAATCGTCCCGACCAGCGGGACGATGCCAACGACGGATCGTAGCACGAAATTCCAGCGGTACACGAAGGTGTTCTGCGCGCCGACGGCGAAAACCTTGGCGTATTTTGCGAGCGCCGCATTCATCGAGTGGAACGTGCATGAGTGCCGCCGCCGCTGTCGAGCGTCGCGGAAACTGCCCTGCAAACACAGCCTTGGCGGACGGCCTGAAGCGGATTATCAGATCGCACTACCACATTTCCCGCCATGATCAAACTCACCGGCCCCGGCTCCATCACCACCTGCGACGGCGTCTCGCGTCGCGATTTCCTGCAAGTCGGCACGCTTGGCGCGCTCGGTTTTTCGCTCGCAAATCTCGCGCAGGCGGAGGCGCAGTTGCTGAAGCCCTCGTCGTCGGAAAAAGCGTGCATCCTCATTTTCAATCTCGGCGCGCCCTCGCAGCTCGACTGCTGGGATCCGAAGCCTGATGCGCCGCGCGAAGTGCGCGGGCCCTTCAAGCCGATCTCGACGAAAGGCGACTTCCAGATCACGGAGATTTTTCCGAAACACGCGGCCATCGCGGACAAGTTCAGCATCGTGCGCAGCGTGCATCACACCGCCGCCGCGGTGCATGACACGGGGCATCAGATGATGCAGACGGGACGGCTTTTCACCGGCGGCATCAATACGCCGCATGCGGGCTGCGTGTATGAATTCCTCAAGGGCCGCCGCAACGAATTGCCCGGTCACGTCATCCTCCCCGAGCCGATGGGGCCGACTGGCGGCAACATCTCGCACGGGCAGGACGCGGGCTTCCTCGGCAAGAGCCACGATCCCTTTGTGCTGAATGCCGATCCCTCGAAGCCCGACTTTCGCGTGCCCGATTTGCTACCGCCCAAAGAAATCGGCGAGGCACGGCTCGATCGCCGTCGCAAATTGCGTGAGGTGATCGAGGGCACGATGAAAAATTTCGAGGCCTCGCCGGACGCGCAACTCATGGATGCAAATTTCCAGGCCGCGTACCGGCTGATGACTTCGCCGCTCGCGCGCGACGCATTCGATCTCACGAAGGAACCCACGAGCGTCCGCGAGCGCTACGGCTTGAACCGCTTCGGTCAGTGCTGCCTGCTCGCGCGGCGGCTCGTCGAGCGCGGCGTGCGCTTCGTCACGCTGAATACGTTCATCACCGTCTTCAACGAAATCACCTGGGACATCCACGGCTCGAAGCCCTTCACCAGCATCGCCGGCATGAAGGACATCGTCGCGCCGATGTACGACCAAGGCTACAGCGCGCTCATCGAGGATCTGCACCAGCGCGGAATGCTGGAGACGACGATGGTCGCGAGCCTCGCGGAATTCGGCCGCACGCCGAAGGTCAACCCGGCGGGCGGACGCGATCACTGGCCGCAGTGCTGGAGCGTCTATTTCGCCGGCGGCGGAGTGAAGGGCGGACGCGCCGTCGGCAAGAGCGACGAGATCGGTGGCTTCCCGACCGAGCGTCCCGTCGAGCCGAAGGAAATTGTCGCGACCATTTTCCACGGCCTCGGCCTCGACATCGAAGGCCATCTCCCCGGCCCGCAAGGCCGCCCGTTCTCGCTCGTGGATTTCGGCACGAAGCCGATCACGGAGCTTTTTTAAAGTAGCCGGCGACGGAAGGAGGTGGGCCAATGATGATCGCACCCCCGGAAATCAAAACCCCTGCGCGCCTCCACATGGGGTCAGGTGACGGATGCGACTTACCTGCGCGATCCAATTTTTGCCACCGCGCCGGACGCCGCGGGCGATGCGGGCAGCCTGGTCGAGACGATTGATGTCATCGCGTCTCCGCAGCCGAGCCCTGCCATCCCATCCCTCCAGGCCACCCGCAACAACACGACCGGCACGGCGACCGCGCCAAGTTTGGGAGATGGCACCATGCCCGCGCAGACAGGTGTGCGGGTCAATATCACGGCGATCTGGACTGCGAAGGGCGGACGGTCTCACACCCGCCAGATTTCCACGATGTTCTCCCAGGGAGCGGCTTCCGGCCGGCATTGAAAATGAAGACGCACCCCACCATTCGCCGTCGCACTGAAGGATTCACGCTTCTCGAAATGATGATCAGCGTCGGCATCGCTGGAGTTTTGTTCGCGGTGCTGCTGACCTCGGGAACCCAGATTCTGAAGAGCCTCCATGTGGCGGACGACTACTCGAACGAGAGCAATCAGGAACTGCGCGCCATGGACTTTTTGGCCCGTGACATCCGCAGCGCGCTCACCTTCACGATTCCGACCGGCGGGAGCAGTCTCACGCTCACGCTCCCCGATTACTCCACGGCGTATGATGCGCAGGGAAACCCGACCGGAGCCCCGAGGGACCCGGTCATCACCAGCAGTATCCCGAGCTACGGCAATACCGCGCAGCCTCTCCAGGTGGTGTATTCCGTGACCGGCAACAATTTGCTGCGCCAGCAGACCATCCAGGCCACTGGCGTCACGACCACCCTCGTCGTCTGCTCCAATGTCAGCAACTTCCAGCTCAACTTCGTCTCGCTCAGCACGTCCGTGAAGTACTCGATCACCTTTTTGCCGAAGTATCAGGGATCCAGCGCGGCTCTGCGAGTCGGCACCACACTCGCCGGCACGGTCTGCGCGAGAAACATGCGATTCCAATCCCCGTAATATCCCGATGAACCCAACCCGCCTCGCCCCACTCCCGCGAGCCGGAGCAATGCGGTCCACCGCGGGGTGGCCCGGTCCGCCGACAATCGCGCCAACTGGCTCTCCCCGGTCGCGATCTTCGATTTTGCGGCGATGACCGCATCGAGATTTGGAGAGATCGTGCTCCATCGCTCCTGAAGTTCCAGATGTTTTTCCAATGCAGCCTCAGCGCGATCCCGTGCGTCCGCAAACCCGTTCCAAGCCCGCCCTCCCAGAATCAGCAGCACCACCAGCGCGGCGAGCGCGATGGGGCGAACCGCTCCGATTCCGCGCGCCTCGGGTTTAACGGATGGAGCGGCTTCCACCTCCTGTTTCGGCACCGGACCAGTCTGGCCACGGGCGATGATCGCCGCCACTTTCGCCGCGAGTGCAGCCTCATCCGGTTCGTAGCTGCCGGAGGTGCGGCGGACAACCGTCGCCGGAGTGATCGCCGAAGGGGCCACGGCAACATCGAAGACGCCTTGGTTCGCGACGCATATCTCCTGAATAGTGATGGCGTCCCCGAGTTCTTTCAGTTGAAAGGGCTTCCACAGCACGAATCCATTGACTTGCGCGATGAAGGCATCCGTCTTCGCATCATCGCGGTGCCCGGTGATGAAGATGAACCGCTTGCAAAGCGCCGGGCGGAGTCGCTCGACTGCGCGGTAGAACATGTCGCCGGGGAGCCCGGGCATGTTCAAATCGCAAACCACCAGCGTAAAATCACCCGACAGCACCTCGCGGACGCCTTCTCCACCGTTCTGAACCTGCACGACCGCGTAACCCTTCTCGGCGAGAAATGCGGTGATGAGTTCTCTCAGTATCGGATCATCGTCCAGCAACAGCGCCCGCCCTTTTTCCGGAGTCGCAATCGCCGCGTCGCCACGGACGCACTCCGGGCTTCCACTCAAGTCTGCATGAGCCGACTTGGTGCTATCCTCTGGAACAGCCGTGTCGCCGGCATGACTCACCTCACTTTCAGATGGATGGGCGTGAAGTTGATTCACCGGCGGTTGGGCTGTGCGGATGCATGTTGGTGTGGCCGCTTGTGGGCCAACTAGGTTCACCTGCACAAAGCGTACTGGGCGGTCATTCGTTCCGGTAATCGCCTGCCTATTTCCGTCCCGGCTGGGATGCCCTCCGGTTTTTGAGCGGTGCGAGTCTTTGTTCGTTCGTTCCCGGATGTTCTCCGCCCTCGCCATTTCCTCTCGGCAGAGCCACGCTCCCCCACCATGCCCTTCACGAGGAATTACATCACGCATCGCGTCATTTCGGGCTTGGCATTTTTCCGCTTCCAAAGGCAGGGCGCTGCCGCAGGCTGGCCGGTCGGCACACCGTTCGACGCGGTCCGCGCATTCACCGCCACGGTCGTCTCGTGGCTCATCCTGGTGATGAGCGCGGGCATTCTTGAATCACCGGTGCATGCGGAGGTGGCGGCAAAGCCATTCCCGCAGCACACGCGCTACGCTGCGGGATCGATCAGGCCGGGCCATGTCACGCCGGCGCAACTCGACGATGCGACGCTCGCATTTTACCGGAAGTGGAAGGCGAAGTATCTCGCGCCATCGCAGACGGCGGGAAATTTTTTCGTGCTCGTGGACGAGGATGAGAAGGGGAAGGGGCCGCGGAAAATCGCGGTGTCCGAGGGGCACGGCTACGGGATGCTCATCGTCGCGTTCATGGCCGGAGCGGAGCCGCAGGCGCGCGAGATTTTCGACGGCATGTGGCGCTACGCACGTGCGCACGCGAGCAAAATCAACCCGCGTCTCATGGCGTGGAAGCAGGTGACGGGCGAGGTCAGCAAACGCGGGGACGAGGACTCGGCGACGGACGGCGACCTCGACATCGCGCAGGCGCTGCTGCTCGCGGATGTACAATGGGGCAGCACCGGTGCGGTGAATTATCGCGACGAGGCGCGTGCCCTCATCGCTGCGATCAGGAAGGACGAAATCAACGCGAAGACGTGGACGGTGAAACTCGGCGACTGGGTGGATGCGAACAGCCCGATGCGTTCCGGCACGCGCATGTCGGATTTCATGCCGGGACATTTCCGGAGCTTTCAGCGCGTGACGGAAGACGCGGACTGGGGCCGCGTGATCGAATCCGGCTACGCGATCCTCGGCGGCGTGCAGACGAAGTTCAGTCCGACGACCGGGCTGGTGCCGGATTTTGTCATCGGCGTGGATCGCGAGCCGCGACCGCCGACCGACAAATTCCTCGAAGGAAAACACGACGGGCACTTTTCGTACAACTCGTGCCGCGTCCCGCTGCGCCTCGGGCTCGACTTTCTCCTGCACGGTGAGCCGCGCGCGAAGACCGCGGTGAACCGCATCACCGACTGGCTGAAAGTCGCGACGAACGGGAGGCCGGAGCGCATCGTCGCGGGCTATGATCTCGCGGGAAAATTTCTCAACCGCGACGATCACTCGATGGCGTTCACGGCCTGCTTCGGCGTTGGCGCGATGTGCGATGCGGCGCATCAGGATTGGCTGAATGCGCTGTGGGATCACATCGTGGCGAGCGATGATCCGGGCGACCGGTACTACGCGCGCACTTTGAAAATGCTGTGCCTGATCGCGATGTCGGGAAACTGGTGGACGCCCGCGCCGTAAGGCTGCGTCAGTCGTTCAGCGATGGGGTGGTTCGCCGAGTCAGGCTGCTGTGACTGGTGACTGGTGACTGGTGAATAGTGATTGGGCTCCGCGCATGATCACTCGTGAAATCGGGAGACCAGTCACTATTCACCAGTCACACTCGTCGCACGCCCGCTGAGGCCATCATTTCACACATGGCACGGCACTGCCGCCGCATCAGCCTTGCGAGCCGGACACGGCCTCGACCACCACGCGCATCCCGTCCACGCTCACGACACGCACGCTGGTGCCTTCCCGGATGAAGTCGCCGTCGGTGATCACATCGTGCGCATTGCCATTGAATGTCGCCTTGCCCGAGGGACGCAGCGTGGTCGCGGCGACGCCGGTGTCGCCGGCGTGCAATTGAAAATTCACGACAGGCACCGTGATCGCCGGGCCGCTCGCGGATGAGGTCGCGAGCACGAGGCGGCGGAAGATGGAGGTCTGCGGCAGAAATTTTGCGAGCACGGCCATGAGGACGCCGCCGCCGAGCAGTGCGATGACGAGGTTCAGCATCGGGCGCCGGAGTTCCTCGGAGGTCGGCATCGCGGGGGTGCCGGGCCAGTGATCCACCATCGCCCACACGAGCGAGCCGAAGATCATCAGCACGCCCACGAGGCCGGGGATCATCGTGCCGGGGTGGAGGAAAAGTTCGCCGAGCACGAGCAGAACGCCGATGGAAAAAATAACGACGGCCTCCCAGCCCGCGAGCCCGGCGACGAAGTAGCTCGCGAAGAACAGCGCGAAGCAGATGATCGAGCAGATGCCGAAGATACCGAAGCCGGGCATCTTGAATTCGATGTAGCCGCAGGCGATGCCGCCGATGAGCAGCAGGGGAGAAATCATCGTGAGCCAGAATGCCATCGTCTCGAATCCGGTCGGCGCGATGTGGCGGACTTCGCCGGTGAGGCCGGCGACCTTGATCAGGTCTTCGAGATTGTCCGCGGTGCCGGCGGCGAGGAGCGGCACGCCGTCGTAGATTTTTGCGGCGTCCGCGGCGTTGAGCGTGAGCAGCGTCTCCTTTGAATCCACGACGACATCGCCGCGTTTCACTTCGCTCTCCTTGCGCACGAATGCCTCGGCGACATCCTCGGGATGACCGCTCGCTTTTGCCGCGCCTCGCGCCTTGGCCGCGACCATCGAGGTGCTTTTTTCCTTCATCGTTTCCTTCAGGTCCTCGCCCTCGCCGCCGACGACGGCGGATGCGCCGATGACAGCGTTCGGGTGCATGTAGATGCGTTTTGCGGCGAGCGAAATGAGCGAGCCCGCGGAGATCGCCTTTGTGTTCACGAAAGCGATCGTCGGGATGCGCGTGCTGAGCAGCGCGTCCATTTCATCCATCGCCGCATCCACGCGTCCGCCAAATGTGTCCACGTCGAGAATCACGGCGCTGGCGTTCGCACGCTGTGCTTCCTTCAGCGCGCGGCGCAGGAAAAAAAACTGCGGCTCGCTGACCGGGCCGTGGAGCGGGATGACGAAGACGGGGCCGACGGACGCGGCTGGCGCGGGCGCTCCGGGCGTGGCGATGGATTCCTCCGCCGCAAAAAGCGGGCTGCCGAGGAGGAGCAGGAAGGTGAGCCAGAGCCGTGTAATCATGCGGGGGAGGATCATTGCGCGGGCTGTGCCGCTCAAGGGAAAAACAGAGTTGCGCACTCGCACAGCGCGGATATTTTCGCGCCCGTGTTTCACAAAACCCTCCGTCTTCTCAGCCTGGTCGCGGCAATTTTTCTCGCGTCGTGCGCGAAGGATCGCATCCACACGATGGTCGTCAGTGTCCCGGATCAAAAGCTGGCGCTGTATCGCAAGGGGCAGTTCGTGAAGCTGTACGATGTCTCGACATCGAAATTTTGCCTGAGCGGCCGCAACGGCAGCTACGGCACGCCCCTCGGGACGCACGAGATCGCTAAAAAGATCGGCGGCGGGCAGCCGCAGGGGATGAAATTTTCCAGCCGCCGCCCGACGGGCGAGATCGTGCAGCCGAATGCTCCGGGACGAGATCCGATCGTGTCGCGTATTTTGTGGCTCGACGGAAAGGAGCCGGAGAATCGCAATTCCTACGCGCGCTGCATCTACATCCACGGCACCGCGGAGGAATGGCGCATCGGCACGCCGGCGAGCTATGGCTGCATCCGCATGAGGTCCTGCGATGTGGTGAATCTTTTCAACACCGTCGGTGTCGGTGCGAAGGTGGAGATCATCAACGCGCCGCTGACGCTGCCCGCTGCGGAACCGCCGGTGGATCTTTCCGGCGCGCGGTATGCGAAGGCGGGCGGGAGCGCGCAGTCGGCGCAGTAGCCGGCTTCAGCGCGAGAGATCGTCCTGGCTCAGGATGACGAAGCCGCTGCCATTTAGCACGGAGGTCGCGCACTCATCGTCCTCGACGTGCAGTGCGAGCGCGGCGTTGTCGTTCGGGCGCGTGAGCAGCGCGTAGGCGCCGTAAATATTCACCTCCGCGGCGAGCAGCGCGGTGAGCACCTGGCCGAAGTGATCGGCCTCCTTTAGCTCGACGACGATGAGCGGCCAGGTGGAGTAGGGGATCGAGTGCAGGTGGAAGATTCCCTCGACCGCATCCGGATCGCTCACGACGACGCGCACGATCGCGGTGTCGGCGCTCGGCTCGATGGTGGTGCCGAGGACATTCACCTGATGCTCCTGCAGGAGCCGCACGACATCCAGGAAGGCCCCGACTTTGTTGCGGAGAAAAATGCTGAACTGGACGACGCGGTCGCGTGCGGCACGCGTTCCGGCGGAGGTGGTCGGCGGGGTCTTGGTGGGCATGGGCTATTTGTAGGAAGTGACGACGCAGAACGGCACCGGTGTGCCGCCGGATTCGCTGATGGAGAGAATGTATGTGCCGCTCGTGGTGGGCGCAAATCCCGCGGCGGCGACCGGGCCGTCGCGATGGGACTCGGCGGCGACGGGCGTTCCGCGCTCGGTGAAAATCTGCACGGCCAGCGTGGTCGAGGCGGCGTTTGTCGCCGCAGTGAACCAGTAGCGGTTTCCGGCGAGCAGGTTCACGCGTGCGAGCGCGGGTTTGTCGGCGGGCAGCGTGCCGCTCCACGTGTGCTCGCGGAGGCGGAAGCCGTCATTCGCCCACGCACCGGCGAGATCGAGCGCGGCGCGGCGGCAGGTGACCGCGGCGTCGCCGCTGGCCGGGCTGCCGTTCAAGTTACCCGCAAAGGCGAGCAGCAGTGCGATGAGTGAAGTGCGGATCATTTTTCCGGCGCGACGAAGAGGCTGATCATGCCTGAGATGAGGGTGTGCATCCCGTTCACGGCCTCCGCGGATGGCGGGGTCTCAGCGGGCAGCGAGAGGGTCGCGCCGAGCGCGGGCAGGCGTTTCTGGAGTTCCGCGACCGCGGGCAGCGTTTTGATTTTTGCCGGCAGTGCATCAAGGCGCGCGGCGAAAGACTCGGCGACGGCAGGCTGGCGTAAAATCCGGGCGGCTTGGGGCGTGTAGTTTGCGGCGAGCTGTGCGCCGGCGACGTCCACTGCGCGCAGCCAGCAGCCGAGCGACATGAGCGTCGCGAGTTCCGCGTCGCGGCGCCCGGCCATCGCGGCGGCGAGTTCCGCCTGCACGGCCTCGAGTTCCTCGTCGAGCGCATCCCACCGGCGGCTGTCGGCAAAGCCCGCGATGCTATTGCTGCGGACCATGAATTCCTGTTCCAGACCGAGGCTCTTTGCGAGGAGCTTGATCTCCGTCGAGACGTTTTTCGCCTGCTGCCGATCCTGCGCCTCCGCCGCGAGAAACCCGTCGGCGATGCGCGCGCCGAGGTTCAGTGCGATGAGGGGGCGGCTCGTGTGCGGTGCCGGCGGCTGCTTCCGGAAGAATGCGGCCCAGTCCGGCTTGCCGATTTTTCCGAAGGCCGCAAAAAGCTCGCCGGGAGTCGGGATGGAAAGGCTTTCGAGGAATTGCGCCTCGCGGATCTGATCTTCGGTGAGCGATTGCGGCGAATCTGCCGCCGCTGCGGAAACGCACGCCGTCAGCACGAGCAGGGCGGACAGTCGGACTCGTCGAAACATGCGCGCACGATAGCCGCGCGCGGAGAATCGTGTCGAGCCGGGATTGGCCGGGCCGATCCGTTGACGAAGTCCATGAGCGGAGTTCTCGACACGCACGGCACCGCTCCCTAAAACCCGCGCCTCTTATGAAAGCAAAAGTGATCGTGATGCCCAAACTCAGCATTCTCGACCCGCAGGGCGTGGCCGTGCGGGAAGCGATGCGCCACCATGGGCTGCCCGGCGTGAAAAGCGTGCGCGTCGGCAAGATGCTCGAAGTCGAGGTGGACGGCGCCGACGAGGCGAAGCTGCACGAAATCTGCCGCGATCTTCTCAGCAACCCCGTCGTCGAGGACTACGAACTCGTGCTGGAAAATTAGCACATGCGCGCCGCCGTCATCCGCTTTCCCGGCTCGAACTGCGATCAGGACTGCCACTTTGTCCTGCGCGAATTCGGCTTCGACACCGACTTCCTCTGGCACAAGGAGACCAGTGCCGCGGGCTACGACCTGATCGTGCTGCCCGGCGGCTTCAGCTACGGCGACTACCTCCGCTGCGGGGCCATCGCGCGCTTTTCGCCCGTGATGAAATCCATCGTCGAGCAGGCGTCGAAAGGCGTGCTCGTGCTCGGGATTTGCAACGGCTTCCAGATCCTCTGCGAAAGCGGACTGCTCCCCGGCGCGCTCATCCGCAATCGCGACCTGCACTTCATCTGCGAGCACGTCTCGCTCCGTGTGGAAAATGTCGCCAATCCTTTTCTCTCCGCGTCCAGGATCGGCCGCGTGCTGCGCGTCCCTATCGCGCACGGCGAGGGAAATTTCACCGCCGACGCCGAGACGCTGCGTGCGCTGAATGCCGAGGGCCGCGTGCTCGTGCGCTACTGCGACGAAGCGGGCCGCGTGACGCCCGAGGCCAATCCGAACGGTGCCGCGGAAAACATCGCGGGCATCTGCAATGCGCAGCGCAATGTCTTTGGCCTCATGCCGCATCCCGAGCGCGCGTGCGACGGCGCTTTGCTGAGCACGGACGGACGCGCGATTTTCGAGTCGCTCGTGGCCACGCTCGGAAAATCCCGCGCGGCGTAACGCAGAAGACCTCCGCATGATTTACCACGATCTTCCTTGGCTCACGCTCAAGACGACGATGCTTGGCGTCGGCGCGCTGCTCATCGTCGCGCACCTCCTCGCGCTGGTGAAGGCGGGGGCGGTGCAGGCATGGCTGAAAAAATTCCCGCGCAGCCGCGAGGCTGGCGTCGTGCTTTCGCTTGTCGCGGGCACCTGGTTTTTCTTCCTCGTGCAGCAGATGGACCTCGGGGATTTCACGCCGTGGCGCGAGACGGTGAAGATCGGCACGCCGATCGCCGCGGTGCTGGCGATCATCTTCATGCCGGACTTCCTCGCCGTGCGTGCGCTTGGCGCGTGCACGCTGCTGATCGGCGAGCCGCTGTTGGAGTCGGCATTTTTGCACGAGGAGAAAATCCGGCTCCTGCTCGTCACGCTCACCTACGCGTGGATCGTGCTCGGGATGTTCTGGGTCGGCATGCCCTACACGCTGCGGAACCAAATCTCGTGGGTGAGTGCCTCGGAAAAACGCTGGCGAGCCGCGGCCTTCGCCGGGCTCGCCTATGGAGCGTTGCTGGTGGGCGGTGGCCTACTTGTTCGCTGAGACGATGTCGCTCAACTTGAAGATCGGGAGGAACATCGCGATGACGATGCCGCCGACGATCACGCCGAG
>JANXZI010000076.1 GCA_025355595.1 Spartobacteria bacterium | reverse complement strand
AAATCCTTTTCCTCGCTCGCGAGATACGTCGGCACATTCGGCAGGATGGGCTCCTGGTCGAGGTAGTATTTGATCATCTTCGGGACGAAATAATACATCACCTTGTCGTCCGCGATGCCGGTGCCGATGGAATTTGCGAGCGAGACATTTCCCGAACGATACGCGTGGATAAGCCCCGGCACGCCGAGCACGCTGTCGCGACGGAAGACCGTGGGATCGAGGAAATCGTCGTCAATGCGCCGGTAGATCACATGCACCTGCCGCTGGCCCTTCGTCGTCCGCATGAAGACGCGCGCATCGCGCACGACGAGATCGCGCCCCTCCACGATCTCGATGCCCATCTGCCGCGCGAGATACGTGTGCTCGAAATACGCGCTGTTGTGCGCGCCCGGCGTGAGCAGCACGACGTTCGGCTCCGCGACACCGGTCGGCGCGACATACTGCAGCATCTTCAGCAGTTCCTGCGGATAATGCTCCACCGGCCGCACGCCGATCTCCTCGAACATGCCGGGGAATGTGCGCTTCATCGCGCCGCGATTTTCCAGCACGTAGCTCACGCCGCTCGGGCAGCGGCCGTTGTCCTCGAGCACGAGATAGTTGCCCTGTGCGTCGCGGATGAGGTCGGTGCCGCAGACGTGGATGTAGATGTCCTTCGGCACCTCGAAGTTCACAAACTCTCGGCGAAAATGTTTTCCGGAGAGGACGTAGAAAGGCGGAATCGTCCCGTCCTTCAGGATTTTCTGCTCATGGTAGATGTCGTGCAGGAAAAGATTCAGCGCCGTGATTCGCTGGATGAGCCCGGCCTCGACGCGCTCCCATTCCTTCGCCGGGATGATGCGCGGCAGCAGATCGAACGGGAAAATTTTCTCCGTCCCCGCCGAGTCGCCATACACGTTGAACGTGATGCCCTGCCGCAGGAATGCGAGATCCGCGGCGTGCCGCTTTTGCTCAAATTCCTCGGGCGGCATCTCGCGGAGAAGCCGCTCAAACTTGGCGTAATGCGGACGGATCGCTCCGTCTGCGCCCGCCATTTCATCGTAGAAATGAGACCCTGGAGAATAACCCTGTAGCACGGTGCGAACCGTTTAACAGCTTGCTCGCACATCCCGCAAGCGCCGAATCCGCAGCGTGCGCATTTGACCCGCGCGCCGCACATCACCATTCTCCGCGCCGTCATGGAAATCCGAAAAGCCGTCATCACCGCCGCGGGCAAGGGCCAGCGCGGACTCCCCCTGCAAACGCTCGTCGATCGCGACGGGAGCACAAAAAGCGCGCTCGCGATCATCATCGAGGAAGTCCTGCGCGCGGGCATCGAGCAGATCGCCATCGTGATTTCACCCGGCGATGAGGCGGCATTCCGCGCGGTGGCGGGACGGCACGCACAGCAGCTCACGTTCATCGAGCAGACGCAGCCGCTCGGCTACGCGCACGCGGTTGCGAGCGCTGCTGCGTTCACCGGGAACGATGCATTCCTGCTGCTCGTCGGCGATCACCTTTACCTCTCGCACACCGGCCAGGGCTGCGCCGAGCAGCTCGTCGCGATCGCGCGCGCGGAAAAGTGCGCCGTGTCCGCCGTGCAGGCCACGCACGAGAGCAAGCTGCCGTTCTACGGCGCAGTCGGCGGCAAGCTCGTGGATGCCGCGCGTCACCTCTACCAGATCGACACCGTCCTCGAAAAACCGACGCCGACTGAGGCCGAACAGCTCATCAATGTCCCCGGCCTGCGCGCGGGCTATTACCTATGTTTTTTCGGGATGCACATTCTCACCCCGACGATGCAGCGCTTTCTCTGCGATATGCTGAAAAATGCCGCCGGTCGCGAGCAGACCATCCACCTCCGCGCCGCGCTCTCGCAGCTCGCCGAGCACGAGCGCTACCTCGCCGTCGAGCTCGCGGGCCGCCGCTACGACTTCGGAATGAAATACGGCCTGCTCACCTCGCAGCTCGCGCTCGCGCTCGAAGGCTGCGACCGCGATGAAGTGCTGCGCGGCATCGTGGAACTCCTCGCCACCGGACGGCCCTCCGCAAAGTAGCCCATGTCCACCGGCCTCACCTCGCTCGTCAGTCTCATCACGTCGCCAGACGCGGCGGTGCGCGACAGTTCGCTCGATGAAATCTGCGCGAAGCTTTCCTTCGCCGAGTTGCTCGCCGAGTGCGATGCGCTCGACGCATTCCGCCGCGAATCGCGCAATCTCTACGCGCGTGTCCGCGCGCTGTTTTTCCTCTCGGCGATCCACCGCTTCCACCTGCCGACGCGCCCGGAGCTGAAGCACGGCGGCACGATTCCATTCCACGGCTACGAGCACTTGCTGCAGCGGCGATTCGAGGATGCGATCGAGTTTTTCCAAGCCGAGCAAAAATCCGGCGGGCCGTCTGATGGGCTCTCCTCCGCGCTCGCGGCGTCGTATCATCGCCTCGCATTTCAGACGCTCGCGGATCAAGTGCGCCGCAGCGTGCGCACCGTGCGCGGGAACCAGTGGATGTTCCGCATGGGCCATCCGAAAGATCAGCCGCTGCGCATCCGCCCCGAGATGCTCCGCACGAACGCTGCGGGCGCGCACCCGATCCTGCGCGAACTCACGCCCGTTCGCATGGACCTCACGCACTCGGCGTGGAGCGACATTTTTTTCCTCGGCATGGACTACCCCGAGGGCGCGCGCGTGCTGAACATCTCCGTGGACCTCGGCGTGCATGGCCGCGACACGGAGACAAAGCCGCCGGTCAGCGCGTGGCTGCGCGTAATTGACGAGCCCGTGCTGCGTCTCGTCTCGGTCGATCTCGGCGCGAGCGCAGACATCACCTCGCTCGCGGAAGTTTTCGATTTTGCCAAAGACTACCTCGGCCTGCTCAAAGCGGCGGTGATCGCGAGCGGCGTCGTCCCGCCCGGCATCGAGGGCAGCGGGCAGTCGCTCACCGATTTGCTCGCGCAAATGCTCGGTCCCAACCGCGGACTCGAGCTCGTCTCCAGCGTCAACGACATCCCGAAAGGCTCGCGCCTGGCGGTGTCCACGAACCTCCTCGCCGCGCTCATCTCCGCGCTCATGCGCGCCACCGGCCAGGCCGAGTCGCTCACCGGCCCGCTGCGTGAAAGTGAGCGCCGGCTCGTGCTCGCGCGCGCGCTGCTCGGCGAATGGATCGGCGGCAGCGGCGGCGGCTGGCAGGACAGCGGCGGCGTGTGGCCGGGCATCAAATTGATCGAGGGCGTGATCGCGTCGAAAACCGATCCCGAGCACGGCATTTCGCGCGGGCGGCTGATGCCGCAGCACCGCGTCTTCACGGGCGACGAAATCCCCGACAGCGCGCGGCAGGCGCTGCAGGATTCGCTCGTGCTCGTCCACGGCGGCATGGCGCAAAACGTCGGGCCGATTTTGGAAATGGTGACGGAAAAATACCTCCTGCGCTCCGCCGCAGAGTGGAGCGGACGGCAGGAGGCGCTCGGCTTTCTTGATCAAATCCTCGACGCACTCCGCGCTAGCGACATCAAGCGCGTTGGCGAAATCACCACGCGCAATTTTTCCGGCCCGATCCAAACGATCATCCCGTGGGCCTCGACCTACTACACCGAGCGGCTCATCGAGGCCGCGCGCGCGGAATTCGGCGAGGATTTCTGGGGCTTTTGGATGCTCGGCGGAATGAGCGGCGGCGGGATGGGCTTCATCTTCGCACCGCACCGCAAGGCCGAGGCGCAGCGCCGCATGGCCGCAATCATGAGCGCGACAAAAAAGGAACTTTCGGCGTCGCTCCCGTTCGCGATGGAGCCGGTCGTGTATGATTTCAAAATCAACGAGAACGGCACCTTCGCCGATCTCCTCGACGGCGGCACACACGCGCCGCTGATGCCGAAAGGCTACTACCTCCTGCTCGCGCCAAAGCTGCTCCGCCATGACCCGAAGGCGCTCTCGCACACGCGCCGCGTCGAACTCGACAGCTTCGCCACCGCATGCCGCACGCAGCCCGATCTCCGCGACGTGGTGCAGGAACTTTTCCACTCGCTCATCCCGCGCGCTGCCGAGGATCGCGGCAGCGGACAGAGCCTCGACATGCTGCTCGAGGAAAACGGCTTCGACCGCGAGGCGCACGAGCAAATCCGCGCCGACCTCCGCGCCGGCCGCATCGGACTGGCGCAAAACCGCCTGCCTGCGAATGCCGTCATCGAGGATGTCACGCCGAGCGATGTCACCGACTGCCAGAGCCTCGGCGGAAAATCCGGCGCCGCCTACGATCGCGGGCTCGACGCCCTTCGCAACGGCGAGGCCGCGGTCGTCACGCTCGCCGCCGGCGCAGCATCGCGCTGGACGCAAGGCGCGGGTGTCGTGAAGTCGCTGCATCCCTTCTGCAAACTCGCCGGACGCCACCGCACTTTCCTCGAGACGCACCTCGCAAAATCGCGCCGCATCTCGCTGCTCGCGAATCACAGCGTCCCGCACATTTTCACGACGAGCTACCTCACGCACGAGCCGATCTCCGCCATGCTCGCCGCGCGAAAAAACTACGGCTACAACGGCCCGCTGCTCCTCAGCCGCGGACGCAGCGTCGGCCTGCGCATGATTCCCGCGACGCGCGACCTGCGTTTTGCGTGGGAGGAAATGTCGCAGCAGGTGCTCGACGAGCAGCAGCAGAAAGTCCGCGATTCGCTGCGCGCCGCGCTGATCCGCTGGGCCGAGGGCGCAGGCGAGACGACCGACTACCGCGGCAATCTCCCGCTCCAGTGCATGCACCCCATCGGGCACTTTTACGAAATCCCGAACCTCCTGCGAAACGGTACGCTCGCCGCGCTCCTCCGCGAGCGCCCACAGTTGAAGACGCTGATGCTGCACAACATTGACACCGCCGGTGCGAATCTCGACCCGTCGCTGCTCGGCCAGCACCTCGCAAGCGGCGCGACGCTTTCATTCGAGGCCATCACGCGCCGACTCGAAGATCGCGGCGGCGGACTCGCCCGCGTGGACGGCCGCCTGCGCCTCGTCGAAGGCCTCGCGATGCCGCGCGAGGAACTCGAGTTCAACCTCACCTACTACAACACGCTCACGACGTGGGTGGACATTGACACGCTGCTCACCGCCTTCGGCCTCACCCGCGCCGACCTCGACAACGAACCGCGCGTGCTCGCAGCCATCCGCGCACTGGCCGCGAAAGTGCCGACCTACATCACACTCAAGGACGTGAAAAAACGCTGGGG
>JANXZI010000441.1 GCA_025355595.1 Spartobacteria bacterium | reverse complement strand
CTTCGGAAACTCGATCTCCTCCACTGCGACGCGCGTCTCCTCGCCGTAGTAATTCGTCGCCACCGCTTCGATCGAGAGCTTGCCCGTTCGCGCGCCGACGTGCTGCAACTTCACCAGGAATTTCGGCACCTGCGGCTCGTTGAAAATATGGCCCGCCTCCTCGCTCGTCACCGTCATCTGCACCGGCGAGCGCTGGAAGGTCATCGCAAAAATGTGAACACCACTCGGCGCACCGAGCGGGCGGATTTGAAACCTGCACGGATCAGGACGCCGCACCGCGAGGCGCAATTCCTTCGTCACCTCGACATCGAGCGCCCACTCGTCCCGGAAGTCCTGCGCGAAGGCGAGGCCGAGCGGCACTTTGATCAGGAAGACATTTCCTGCCGGAGTCGGCAGCACCGTCGTCACGCCCGCCGGTTTCTTCTCATCGAAGCGCGGCACGGTCGCGGAGAAATCATGCAGCGTCAGCCGCCGCCCACCGTCGATCGCGCCGATGCGGAAGCTCACGACATTCGACAGCGCGCGATCATTGTCCGCCGCCGCGAGCAGATACACTGCCGCGTAGTCGGCGACCGGCACCTTGAACATCGGACGCTGCGGATCGCCCGGCGTCTCCGGCCCCTTGTCGTATGCCGCGTAGTAGCTGCTCGGATCTTTCTGCCAGTCGGGCCACCCCGCGGACTTCAGGAAAAAATTGTCCGCGCCATTTTTCGTCACGAGATCGAAGGGGACATTTGCCACGGTCACGCGCTTGTCGGCGAATGAGGTCCTGGCATTGTCGCCTGCGTAGCCGTCCACGCTCACGGGCACGAAGAGTCCCGATGCGGGCACTTCGCCTTTGCGCGGCTGCACGGGAGCGACGGCGAATGTGATTGCGCAGAGTGTGAGTTGCGCGAGGAGGATGAGGGGGATGCGTTTCATGGGGTCACTTCAATGAGCCGAGATACTCGAGCAAATCGGCGGCTTCCTGTGCGGTGAGATTTTGCAACAGGCCCTCGGGCATGAGTGAGATTCGCGCGATGGTTGTCTTTGTGATTTGCGCCGTTGGAATTTTTTCCACGATCCCGCCGGCCATCTTCAGCGTCACCTCGGTATCGGTGCGCGCGGCGATGAAGCCCATTCTGCCCCCGCCGCCCTTGAGTTCCAGCGTCGCGGGCTGCCACTGCGGATCGAGGATTTTCGAGGGCGACAGGATCTGCTCCAGCATGTCTGCCCGCTTCCATTTCGTGCCGACGTGCGTGAGGTCTGGGCCGTAGTCGAGGCCCGCGCCTTCCGCGCGATGGCACGCCACGCACACTCCGCCGAAGACGGTCTTGCCGCGCGCCGCGTCGCCCTTCTGTGCGAGCAAGGTCTCGGGTTTGAAGCCAACGCCGAGAACTTTGCGGCGCTGTGACTCGGGGAGGAATCGCTCGAACAAATCGCGCCGCAGCGGATCGGCGACCGCGCTGCCTTTGGTGATCGCCTGCTCGCGGAGTGCGACGGGGAGGGAGCCATCCACGCTGGCGAGGAGCACGCTCAGCGCGCCGCTGCCGGTGGCGAGCAGCGAGTCAAGTTGAGCGGCGTCGCCGGCCTTGAGCTTCGCGAGCGATTCTTCCTCCGCCTCGCGCTGTGCGCGTGCGGTGGCGCTGATGTCCTTGCCAATTTTCATGCTCGCGATCCAGTCGCGCACAACGAGAAGCCCGCGCTCGTCCACGAGCTTGCCGCCGACGTAAGGCATGTGCCCGCGGCCCGCGGTGGCCATGCGGTAGAGCAACACACTGCGGCCCGGATCGCCGGGCGCGACGACGCGGCCATCGGGCAGGCCGAGGTCGCCGAGCACGGGCTTCGCGTTGATGATGTTCGCCTCCTTGAGCACCGTCTCGATGTTCAGGTAGGTGGGCACCACACCGCCGCTGTTGAAGCGATGGCAGGTGCCGCAATTCACATGGAGATACGAGCGCGCTCGGACTTCGAGGCTGCCCTGCGTGCCGTGCGGATCGGTGAGCTTCGGATCCGGTGGCGTGAGGCCGAGCCGTGTGAAAAGATCGAGCTGTCGCCCCGGTGCGACGGGTGTGGCGCGGTCGAGTTGCAGCGCGGTAAAGCCCAGTGCGAAATCACTCATCAGCGTGTGGCACCGCGCGCATTCACTGCGGCTGAAAAAGCGCCACGGCTGCTGCACTTCACCGCCGGGCGCGGCCTTGTCCTTCACGGTGAATGTGACGTCCTCGCCCCGCGACGGCACGAGTTCGGCGTCGGTCTGCGCGTCATTCCAGCGATACGTGTAGGTGCCCCAGAGGCTGCCGTCGTAGTGCAGGATTTGCGTCTCGACGCGGCGGCTCGTCGCGGGATTTCCGCGCTCCATTTCGAGCGAATAAGTTTTCGCGAGTACCGCGCCCGCGGGAAATCCCCAGCGCCCGCGCAGCACCACGCCCTTCGCTTCGCTCGCGACGGCGACTCCCGATTGATCCGGAAAGCCGACCCAGCGTTCCCCGCTCGCGTGATCGGCCCAACGTGTGGCGCTGATTTCAAACGGCAGCACCCCAGCCGCGGGCGTCTGCGCACGCACGTCGGTGAAGAGCCCCGTCTCGCTGAGCTTGCGCGGAAAGGTGGAATTTTTTCCGGCCTGCGGATTCGGCGCGAGCCGCCACAGCCCGCCGCCGCTGTGATCGGCGATGAGCAGTTCGCCGTCGCGCGTGGTGCCAAATGCCGCGGGCATGAGCGAGCTTCGCGCGATCTCACGGTGCTCGGTGACTTTGTCGCCATCGGTGCGCAGCGACCAGAATG
>JANXZI010000028.1 GCA_025355595.1 Spartobacteria bacterium | reverse complement strand
CAGAGTCGCCTGTAACAAACTCCAAAAAACGGGCAAGTCTTGCGATGCGCAGCCGCGTGGCGCGGGTGTGCCGCCGCTGTCGGCGGAAGCCGCGCCGCGTGCTCGCGAGACAGTCATCCGCCGGGAAGATGACCGCGCCGCAGCCGAGCAACGTCGCGTCGTTATCTGCTTGTTTTTCAAAGGCGGCCCAGCCGATGGAGCTGTGGCCCACGTCGAATGCCAAATGAATATCTGGGGGTGTCTTCATAAGTTTTTCCTTCTGTTTTTCCTCCTTGCCGACGCACGCGCGTTTCCCCTATTTCTGCGGTGGACTCAAGACAAAGTTAGATAGCGCAACCCGGGTCGAAAGACCGCCGAAAGGTTTCCCTCCGCGCCAGGCGCGGACATCGTGGTCAAAAGCGTTCTCTTATTTTCCAAGGCCGGAACCGACGGGTTCCGGCTTTGGCATTTCGGGTGGTAGCGTTCGATGCGGTTTTTCCCATCGCCGGGGCGTTCCGCACTCATGCGATTCCCGGCGGCGCGCCTTTAGGAATGCGGGATAGCGGCATCAAGCGCGTGTTTTGCCGAAGCCGCGCCTTGCTCTTTTTCCAAATCCCGCGATTCAATCGGCCATGCACAAATCCTCCATCCTCACAGCCATCGTCACCTTCGCCGCCGCCCTCGCGCTTCACGCGCAGGATGAAATCATCGTCGGCGAATTTGCTTCGCTCACCGGCGGCAGCGCGAGCTTTGGGCAGTCTTCGCACAAGGGCACGCAGCTCGCGATCGAGGAACTCAACGCGGCAGGCGGCGTACTCGGGAAAAAATTCAAGCTCATCACCGAGGATGATCAGTCGCTCGCCGGCCAACCGGCGACCATCGCGCGCAAGCTCATCTCGCAGGACAAAATCATCGCGCTGCTCGGAGAAGTCGCATCGTCGAAGTCGCTCGAAGCGGCACCAATTTGCCAGCAGAGCAAGGTGCCGATGATTTCGCCCGCCTCGACGAATCCGAAGGTCACGGAAGTCGGCGATTATATTTTCCGCATCTGCTTCATTGACCCATTTCAGGGCACGGTGATGTCGAAGTTTGCTCTCGGAAAAGGCTTCAAGAAAGTCGCCGTGCTGACGGATGTGAAGCAGGACTACGCAGTCGGGCTCGCGGAGTTTTTCACGAAGCACTTCACCGCGAACGGCGGCGTGATCACGAAGGAGCAAAAGTACTCGACCGGCGACAAGGACTTCAAGGGACAACTCACTTCGCTCAAGGCCTCGAAGCCCGACGCGATTTTCGTCCCCGGCTACTACGGCGAGGTTGCGCTCATCGCACGACAGGCGAAGCAGCTCGGCATCAAGGTGCCGCTGCTCGGCGGCGACGGCTGGGTCGGCGATTCGCTGCTGAAAGTCGCGGGCAACGCGCTTGATGGTTCCTTCTACTCCTCGCACTTTTCCGACGAGGACAAGACGCCCGTCGTGCAGGAGTTCGTGAAAAAGTACAAGGCGAAATTTGGCGGCGTGCCCGACGACATGGCCGCGCTCGGCTACGACAGCGCGATGATTCTCGCCGACGCGATCAAGCGCGCGGGCGGAACGGACGCCGCGAAGCTGCGCGACGCACTCGCCGCGACGAAGAACTTCAAGGGCATCACGGGTATGATCACGATTGACGAGAAGAGGAACGCGTCAAAGTCCGCGGTGATCATGACGATCGAGAATGCCGCGATGAAATTCATGCAGACGGTCGCGCCGTAGCTTCCAGCGTGTCCTTTGCGGCATCCTGCCGGAAAGATCCGCCGGGCTGCGGGATTGCGGCTGGTTTTTTGATGAGTAGGGACACTCGTCTTCGCCCTGCGCCCGGCAGGATGCCGGACGCGGCACGCTGGAAGCGTGCGCTCCAGTTTTCCTGAGCGCATCTGAGCGCACCCGTGACTTCACAGCCTCGTCGCACTCCACACCGCACTCGGCGATTGCCAAGCGCACTCCGCTTCGATTCCTTCACTGCCCGACGTGAGCGACGACGCCATCACATTCATCCAGCAATTGATCAACGGGCTTTCGCTCGGCGCGATCTACGCGCTGATCGCGCTGGGCTACACGATGGTCTTTGGCGTGCTGCGGTTCATCAATTTTGCGCACGGCGATGTCTTCATGCTCGGCGCGTTCAGCGGCTGGCTGCTTTTTGCGGTGCCGGATGATCCCGCGAAGACGGGCCTGTGGGCTTCGCTCTCCCGTTCGCTCGCGGCCATCCCGCCGGGCCTGCCGAAGGTGTTGCTCGTGATGCTCATCGCGATGGTGCTATGCGCGGCGCTCGGCATCATCATCGAGAAGCTCTGCTACAAGCCGCTGCGCGAGCGGCCGAAAATCACCGTGCTCATCACGGCCATCGGCGTGTCGCTTTTCCTGGAGAGCTTCGGGCAATACATCTTCGGCGCGAATCCGCGGGCGTTCCCGACGCTCATCGAGGATGTCGCGATCGATCTGCCGCAGTCCTGGGGCAGCCTCACGGCACTGACCGTGACGACGGCGCAGGTGGTGGTGCTCGCGACGACGCTCGTGCTGCTTGTGCTGATGACGCTCATCGTGATGAAGACGAAGATCGGAATGGCGATGCGTGCGCTCGCCTTCAATCCCACGGCGTGCGCCCTCATGGGCGTGAACAACAATCTCGTGATCGCATTCACGTTTGGCCTCGGCTCGGCGCTCGCGGGAGCGGCGGGAATCCTCACGAGCATCCAGCAGCCGAGCATCGATCCGCTCATGGGAATACTGCCCGGCCTGAAGGCATTCGTCGCCGCGGTGCTCGGGGGCATCGGCAATCTCGGCGGCGCAGTGCTCGGCGGCATTCTGCTCGGCGTGGTGGAGACGCTCGTCGTCGGCTACGTCTCGCCGACGTATCGCGATGCGGTCGCGTTCGCCGTGCTCATCTTGATCCTCCTGCTGCGGCCCGCCGGGCTGCTCGGAAAAAACGTGCGGGAGAAGGTGTAGCCATGTTCGAGCGCACAAAAATCTCGCTGGTCTTCTGGGTCGTCGTCTTCGGCGTGGCGTCGTGGGCGCTCGGGCATTTTCACGTCGCGGACAGCACGGGGAAGATGGTCACGATCACCGAGGCGTATTCGTATTACTACGACATCCTGATTGGCATCGGCATCGCGATGGTGCTCGCGACGAGCCTGAATCTCGTGAACGGCCACACCGGGCAGTTTTCGCTTGGACACGCGGGCTTCATGGGGCTTGGCGCGTATTTCGCGAGCATGGTTTCGCTCGGCCTGCAATTTCCGCTTGTGCCGTATCCGGCATTCGCGGAGACGCCCGCGTGGCTCATCGCGCTGAAGTCCATCGCATGGGCGCTTTCATTCGCGGTGAACTCACTGCTCGCGATTTTGAACGCATGGGTCGCCGCCGCACACGAGCTTCCGCAGCCCGCGCAGTTTGTCGGCTCGCTGTTTGTCGGCGGACTCGCCGCGGCGCTGGCGGGCTTGCTCGTCGGCGTGCCGTCGCTGCGGCTGAAGGGCGACTACCTCGCCATCGTCACGCTGGGGTTCAACGAAATCATCCGCGTGGTCATTCAAAATTCGGAGCCGCTCGGCGCCCAACGCGGACTCGGCAACATCCCTCTGCTCACGAATGTCTTTTGGACCTTCAGCGCCGCCGCGCTCACGATCTACGTCGTCCACAATCTCGTGAACTCGACCTACGGACGCGGCTTCCTCGCCGTGCGCGATGACGAAATCGCCGCCGAGGCGATGGGCATCAACACGACTAAATACAAGGTGCTCGCA
>JANXZI010000017.1 GCA_025355595.1 Spartobacteria bacterium | reverse complement strand
CGAAAATCCAGCTTCGCGACTTCCTGCAACTGCTTGCGGACATTGTCGAGATCCTCGGTCGCGAGTCCGGGGATTTGCACTATTATGCGGTCATTTCCCGCAGGCGCGATGATGGGATCAGACGTGCCCATCTTGTCCACCCGGCTGCGCAGCACCTCGACCGCCTGATCGATGGCCTGCTGCGTAATCGGGCGCTTTTCCCCCGTGACGGGATCCTCGGCCGGCTGGATGCGGATGTTGAAGGTAGTGCCGCCCTTGAGGTCAATGCCAAGCGGGATCCGGCCTTTCCAACTGATGATTTCCTTCCCGGTTTTCGGGTCGATGAGCGGCTTGCCGGTGCTGGGATCCCGCTGAGGAATGTCGAACGGCGGGACCACATACACGATCGCGATCAGCGCAAGGAAGATGGTGAGCACCGTGCCCAGGATGCGCTTGGCCCGCTCACTGCCGGTGATGATGTAGGCTCCGAAGAGCAGGAGGAGAGCGAGGCCGTAGCTGAACGTCGCGGGTGGATTGGTGAGAAAATTGAGAAGTTGTTTCATGGCGGGAGTGCGGGAGGGATCAGGCCGCGCTGTTGGATTCCTTGGGCAGCACGGTCACAACGGCGGTCTTGTCCACGGTGATTTTGCAGTTGTCGTCCACTTTCAGCGTGAGCGTCGGGCCGTCCTTCACGTTCGAGACCACGCCATGCACGCCGCCCACAGTGACAACACGGTCGCCCGTCTTGATCGCGGCGATGCGGGCGAGCAGTTCCTTCTCCTTTTTCCGCTGCGGACGGATCATGAGCACCCACATGAGGACGGCAAAGCCGGCCATCATCACGACCATGTTCATCATGTCCGGAGCCTTGCCGACCGGTCCTGTGGTCGGGGCTGCGTCGGCAAGGAATTGGAAAAACGGGATATTCATGGAGTAAAAAAGGGCGCACAGCCTATGCGCGGCGAGGGGAATGTCCATCACGGTTTTCGGCGTGGCGGCGGAGCGGCGCGCTGAAATCTGGCGGTCACATCTTTTTTACAAATGCCGCACGCCAGCGTGACAACGGGGCTCGCAGCCGCCGGATAGGGTCGCGTATCCTGATGCTGTGCATATTCTGCCACGGCTCTCCAATTCCCAGCCCGACCCGACCCCTGATGAAAACACGCCTCACACCTGCCATCCTGTTTCAGTTCCTCCTGCTGCCCTTCACGCTGCTTGCCGCGGGCAAGCGTGACGCGATGTGGAAGGAGGTCACGGACGCCGAGGCCAAGGGGCTGCCGAAGACGGCCATCGAAAAGCTCGGGCCGATCATCGAGCAGGCGATGAGCGAGAAGGCGTGGCCCGAGGCGATCAAGGCGGTCGCGCGGAAGATTGCCTTCGAGGGGCAGATCGAAGGGCAGAAGGCGGAGGAGAAAATCACGCGGCTGGAGGCGGAGATCGCGAAGGCTCCGAAGGAAATGGTGCCGGTGATGAACGCGATCCTCGCGGACTGGTACTGGCATTATTTCCAGCAGAACCGCCACCGTTTCCTGCGTCGCACGGCGACGGCGGAGGCACCGGGGAAGGACATCACGACGTGGGATCTGCCGCGGATTTTTGCGGAGATTGACCAGCAGTTCACGAAGGCGCTCGCGGCAGAGGCGGAGTTGAAGAAGGTCAAGATCGCGGAGTATGACGACCTGCTGCAAAAGGGCGGCGTGCCGGACAGCTACCGGCCCACGCTGTTTGATTTCATCGCACACGAGGCGCTCGCGTTTTACACGTCGGGCGAGCAGGCGGGGTCGAAGGCGGAGGACTCGTTTGAGATTTCCGCGGAGAGCCCGATCTTCGCGGCACCGGCGGAATTTTTGAAATGGGATCCCGCGACGACGGACAAGGATTCGATCACGCTGAAGGCGGTCCGGCTGTACCAGGCGCTGATGCGTTTCCACGCGGAGGATGCGGACAAATCCGCGCTGCTGCACGGCGATTTGCAACGGCTGAGCCTCGGGAAAAACAAGGCGTTCGGCGAGGAGAAGAATGCGCGCTACAAGGCGGCGCTGAAGCGATTCGTGGACGAGTGGGCGGACCACGAGATTTCCGCGTGGGCGCGCTTCGAGTGGGCGCAAATTTTGCACAACGAAAACGAACTGGCCGAGGCGCACAAGATCGCGAAGCAGGGCGAGCAGACTTACCCGAACAGCATCGGCGGGAAGATGTGTTTCAATCTCGTGCGGCAGATCGAGGCGAAGTCGTCGCGCGTCGAGACGGAGCGCGTGTGGAATGCGCCGCTGCCGACGATTGATGTCCACTACCGCAATCTCACGGACATCCATTTCCGCCTCGTGAAAATGGACTGGGTGGATCGCGTGAAGCGTTCGCAGGGAAATCCGCAGTGGCTGAACCCAAATGATCGCAAGGAGCTGCTGCGCGCGAAGCCGGAACTCGAATGGTCGGCAAAGCTGCCGGCGACGGATGACTTCCGCGAGCGCGTGGAGGAAATCCCCGCGCCGAAGGACGTGAAGGCCGGCTTCTATTTTCTGATCGCGAGCCACGACAAGGCGTTCGGCGAGGCGAACAACATGGTTTCATTCACAGATTTCTGGGTGAGCGATCTCGCGCTCGTGATGCGCTGGCAGTGGGGCGAGGAAAAAATCGAGGGCTTCGCGCTGGAGGCAAATTCGGGCAATCCGATCGAGGGCGCGGACATCCAGTTTTGGGTGCAGGCGAACAACGGGAAATTCAGCGAAGGGCCGAAGACAAAGTCGGATGCGAACGGACGCTTTTCCGTGCAGACGCCGCAGGGGCGCGGGGTGTTCGTCCACCTGGCGCACAAGGATCAGCAGCTTGCGTCGGGGAACCAGTATTCGAATCACGGCGGCGGGAAGCAGCCCGATGTGCAGTCGCAGACGATTTTTTTCACGGACCGGTCGCTCTACCGTCCTGGGCAGACGATCCAAT
>JANXZI010000001.1 GCA_025355595.1 Spartobacteria bacterium | reverse complement strand
CGCGAGTTGCGCCGCGGTGCCGTGCGCAAAGCTCCACTCGCGCAGCGCCGAATTCCCCTCGTCCTGCGCCGCCGGGCCGGCGGGACGCATCGCCAGCAGCCGCGACAGCGCGGCCCGCGCATCGCCATGCCGACCTTCGAGTGCAAAAAGGAGCGTCCTCACTTGCAGGCCATGCACCGTCTCATCGTCCGCCGAGCGCAGCCGCTCGCGGACGAACGCCGCACGCTGATCCTGCTGCAGCAGAAAATACAGATCGCGCATCGCACCGTACACCGGCGACTCCAGTGATTCGCCCGTGCCGGCGCACGCCGCCGCGAGGATCGTGCGCGCCTCGTCCATCTCCCCAAGTGCGAGATGCCACCGTGCCAGCTCGCGCCCCGTGGCCGCGCGTTGCTGCGTGTTCGCAAGCACCCTCCGCCCGAGCGCAATCGCTTCGCGCGTGTGATGCCACTGCGCGAGTTCCTCCGCAAAGGGCCACAGTTCCGCGCGCCCGCCCTCGGGGAAAACCCCCTGTATCATCGCAGCCGACACGGGAACGCTGCGGGACGACAGCACTTCTGCAAACACTCGCTTGAAAAGCTCCGCGTCCTCCGCCGTGCGCCCTTCTGCATTCAGCCACTCGCCGAGTCGCGCAAACGCACCGCTCTCGAATGCAAACCGGATGAAGGCCTGCCAGTGCGAACGATCCGCGGGATCAGCCGCCGCCTTCCTTTCCACCAGCGAGAGCACCGCATCGCGCGCCCCGGAAAAATGCAGCGCCCACAGTGTCTCGGTGTCTGCTGCGGATTCGGATGGGCTCCATTCCGCGATCCATTTTTCCAGCGTCGCACCGCCCGTGTTCCGCGCGATCTCGGCAAGCCTGCGCAACGCAGCGAGCCGTATCTTTGTGGCAGACTCCATGCGCCGTTGCGCTTTTTCAAACGTGCGCCGTGGGCCGACCCCGTGCCGAACCTCAATCCGAGTCTCAACGCTGTCCGGCGTTGCTCGGGTCACCGGAAAATCGTCGGAAAAGTCCGGAGGGTGAAGTGAGCCGAACATAGCATTCCCGCGTTGTGGCAGTCCCATGTTGAACTCACTGGGATAGACGAACTCTGTCACCGCCGCCGTGAGCTTCATCACTTTTTCAAATGCCACGCGCGCCTCTGCGAGTTTTCCCTCGGCAAACTTCAATTCGCCGAATTCGGAGAAAGCGCGCACATCCATCGCATCGAGCGCGCAGAGCTTGCCGAGGAGATTTGCCGCCGTCGCACGGTCACCCCATTGCAGATGGAAGTCCGCGGCCCTCCGCAGCACGTCGGCATCTCGCGGGAATTTCGCCACCACCTGCGCCCATGTGCGCTCCACCGCATCGAGGTCGCCGCTGCCCTCCTGCAAAGTCGCGAGACGCAGCCAGCCATCCGAGTGGGGCACCTTTGACATCCGCACAAACTGCTCTTGCAGCCGCACGGCGAGGTCGAGTTTGTGAAGCTCCTCCGCCTCGCGCACGAGTTCCGGCAGCACGTCCGCATCCGCCGGCACCGAGAGTGCGGCGTCGGTGAACATCTCGGACGCGGCAGCCTTTTCTCCCATGAGCTTGAGTGTGCGACCGAGCGCGATCACTGCGACATAGTCGTCCGCCTTTGCCGCACGCCGCTTCTCAAAAATGCTGCGCGCCCACGGCAGGCGGGCGTGGCGCTGGCAGTAGAGCAGCAGTTCGTCGATCCTCGCGAAGCGCGTGCGCTCGTCGCTGGAATCGTCTGCGCCGCGCAGCATCAGCTCGGTCGCCTCGTCATGCGCACCGGTGATCTCCAGCATCCGCAGCAATGATGACGCCGCCTCGCGACGCCTCGGTGCAGGCGCGAGCGCGAGCACATTTCTCCACGTCGCCGCCGACTCCGTCACGTGGCCCGCGCGGTCCTGCGCCGTCGCCAGATCGGCGAGCGCATCCATGCTTCCCGGGTTTGACTTCACGAGCTGCGCCAAAATTTCCAGTGCCTCCGCGTGTTCGCCGCGCTGCATCCCGACCTGCGCGATCTCGCGCAGGTAGCCGTCGCGCCCGGCGGGATTCAGCTCGATGAGTTCGCGCAGGTAGGCGACCGCGTAGGCACCCTCGCCATTTGTCACCGCGTGCCGCGCGAGAAATTCGCGCGCCGCGGGATTCCTCGGCTCCATGTCCGCGGCCTTCGCGGCGAAGGTCACGGCGCTCGACTTGTCGCCATTCCACGCCTTCCACCGCGCCACGCGCAGCCAGCCCGCGGGTGACTTCGCGTCGTTCGCCTCGCGCATCAGATCGCGGATGAATCCCTCGACCAGCGCCGCGGCGGTCGCGCCCTTTCCGGTGCCTGCGGGTGCGGCCTCGGCGCGGATGCTCTCGAAAAGTTTTCCATCCACCTCGTGCCGTTCCGCGTCGCTGCGGCTCGCCGCGTAGGCCCGCAGATACGCCGCCTTCGCCTCCGCGCGCTGCGCGAGGACCGCGCGCAATTCGCCGAGCAGCAGCAGCGCCTCGCGCGATTGCGGCGTGAGTCGCACCGCGGCCTCCGCCTCCGTGACCGCCGATGTCAGTTCGCCCTGTCCCTTCAGATGCTGCGCGACGAGAAGCCGGCGGCGCGACTCCTCCGCAGGCGCATCGCCGCCGCGCACAAGACGCGCCAGTGCCGCGCGGCCCTCGTCCGGCTTCCGCTGGGAAAAGTAAAATTCCGCGAGCGGCAGCAGCGCATTCTCCGCACCCGCGCGTGCGTCCTCGGTCAGGTGTTCTTCGGTCGCGTCGAGCATCCGGTGCTCCCGAAAAAATGCGAGGGCCGCGGCGCGCAGGTTCTCGTCGTCGCCACGCGCGGCCAGCATCGCCGCGATCCGCTGGAGTGCGACAGCGCCCTCGTCCCGACGCAAATCCAGCCGCGCACGTTCGAAGACAAGGTCGGTGTTTTTCGGCTGCGCCGCGATTATTTTGTCAAATTGCGCTGCCGCGGCATCGAGAAGATCCATCTGCGCGAGTAGCCGCGTGAGTCGCAGCGAATGCTCCGCATTGCCCGGCACGAGCCCGGTGACTTTCTCCAGCCACCCCCGCTGCTGTACGGGATTGCCCGTGCGATCGTAAAATTCCACGAGCTGAAGATAGCCGCCGAGGTCGCGCGGATTCGCCTCCACCTGCGCGAGCCACTTTTTTTCCAGCGCATTTTCCGCATGGGTGCGTTGCGCGAGACGGATCATCTGTCCGAGCAATTCCGCGCGCAGCCAATTCCCCGGTGCGGTGCCTCGCACGGCGCGTTCGAGCGCCAGCATCGCATCATCCGTGCGCGCGGCGGCGGAGTGAATCGCGGCCATCTGCTGCAACGCCTTCGCGCGCTCCGACGGCTCCGCGTGCGTGGAGAGAAACTCCAAGTGCCCGAGCGCAAGCTCCGCCTGCCCCGCGTCCGCGCACGCCTGCGCGAGACGGCGGCGCAGTTCGAGATCGTCCGGCGCGAGCGCGGCCATGCGCTCCCACGATGCGGCGGCCTTCGCCGGATCACCCGCGGCGCTCCACGCCGCGCCGAGGTGCATCAGCGTGTCCTGCACGCGCACGTCACCCTTCGGAAAAATCGCGAGCGCCTTTTCGAAGAAGGCTGCTGCCTCGCGGGGGCGCGCCTGATCATTTTCCATCCGCCCGAGCGCGAGCAAAGGCAGCGGGCTTGCAGCATCTGTCTTTGCCGCGCTCTCAAATGCAGCGTGCGCCTCGCCGTCGCGCCCCGCCTTTCGCAGCAGCAGACCGAGGATCATGTGCCCGGAAAAATTCTCCGCCTTCGCCGCCTGCGCGTACCACGCGAGCAGTTCCTCCGTCGTGCCTCCGTCGAGCGCGCCTTTCCAGAGCCGATCGAGTGCGATGCCCTCGGTGGGATTTGCCGCGAGCATCTGTCGGTAACGCTCCGCCACCCGCGGCGAAAGCGGCTCCGCCTGCGCGAAAGCGGAGGCAAGCACAGCGGCGGCAAACATGCGGCGGACTCGCATCGCACCACTATTCCCGGCACGACTGAAAAGACAACCCCGCCCAACGCGTCCGGCGCGCACATGGCGATTCATTTTCCGCCCCGGCAAATGCGCGGATGAATTGCTTGCCGATTTCGCGCGGGGCTGCGCGTATTGCGCGCTCACGATGCCGCGCCAATACACTCTCCACCGATCGCAGCCGAGTGGACCGCGGATTGATTTCGCCGCGGAGCTAAACGCGCAGCAGCTCGAGGCTGTGCAGGCACCGCCGGGGCCGGCGCTGGTGATCGCGGGCGCGGGGAGCGGGAAGACGC
>JANXZI010000730.1 GCA_025355595.1 Spartobacteria bacterium | reverse complement strand
TGGGGCATCGAGCCGGATTCGCTGAAGGGCAAGCTGCCGGCGTTTCTCCCCGACGTGCCGGAGATCCGAGAGGACTGCGCGGACTACCTCGGCGAGTGTCAGGCCGTGGATTCGTTTGTCGGCGTGCTGCTGAAGCGGCTGGAGGAAACGGGCGAGGCGGATCGCACGCTCATCGTGCTCAGCGGTGATCACGGGATGCCGGGCGTGCCATCGGGGAAATGCAATCTGTACGACATGGGCGTGCGCGTGCCGCTGGTCGTGCGCGTGCCGGGCGGGAAGGGCGGGCGCGTCGTGGAGGATTTTGTGCGGCTGCCGGATCTCGCGCCGACTTTCATGGAGGTCGCTGGCGTGAAGCCGCCGGAAAATCTGTACGGACGCTCGCTGCTGCCGCTTTTGAAATCGGAGAAGGGCGGCGTGCTCGATGCGACGCGCGACTGGGTCATCACGGGCCGCGAGCGTCATGTGAGCGTGGCGCGGCCGGGCAACCTGCCGTATCCGATGCGCTCGCTGCACACGCCGGACTTCGTTTACATCCGCAACTTCGAGCCGGACCGCTGGCCGCTCGGTGCGCCCGGCGCGGTCACCGCCGACAGCACGCCCGCCGCGAACGAACTGGAGCACAACACACACCTCGCCTTCGCCGACATGGACGCGAGTCCGACGAAGGCTTGGCTGATCGAGCACCGCAAGGATCCGCAATGGCAGTCGTACTACGAGATGGCGTTCGGCAAGCGCGTGATGGAGGAGCTTTACGACATCCGCAAAGACCCCGACCAGATGAACAATCTCGCGGGCAACACGGACTTCGCGAAGGTGAAGGCCGAACTCTCCAAGCGCATGATGGATGAACTCACGCGCGCGCAGGATCCGCGGGTCGTGGAGACTCCGCCGCGATTTGAAAAGCCGCCATTCACCGAAGCCGGGGAGGGCGGGGGAAAGAAAGGCAAGCAGGCAAAGTGAGCTGCGCCGCGCTGCCGCGTGTAGCCGCAACTTTGAAGGCGCGGGGTGATTTATTCGGCGATTGGGACTGAAAGAGTGCCCGCGTTTTTGCAAACGCGGCTACCGGTTTTATGAGCTTCGACCGTCTCGCGCCGCACTATCGCTGGATGGAGTGGCTGCTCGCCGGCGGCAAGCTCCAGCGGTGCCGCACTGCATTCATTCGCGACATCCCGCCGCCGCACCGCGTGCTGATGCTGGGCGAGGGGAATGGCCGCTGCCTGGTGGAATTGTTGCGCGCGTTTCCCGATGCGCATTTCACCTGCGTGGACGCGAGTGCGAGGATGCTGGGATGTGCGCGTGCCCGTGTGCTGAAGCGTGGACTCAGCGATGCGGGGATCGAATTCATGCACGCGGACGCGCTGCGATGGGAGCCGCCGGACGCGCAGTTTGATTTGCTCGTCACGCATTTCTTCCTCGACTGCTTTGCGCCGGAGCAACTCGCGAAGCTCGTCCCTCGGCTCGCCGCTGCGGGTACGGCGGAGGCGCGCTGGCTGCTCGCGGATTTCTGCGAGCCATCGTCGGGCTTTGCGAAATGGCGGGCGCGCTGCATTCTGCGCGCGATGTATTGCTTTTTCCGGCGCGTGACCCGGCTGCCTGCGCGGAGACTCACGCCGCCGGATGCGTTTCTGGAGCGCAGCGGCTTCGCGCTGTCAAAGCGCCTGCTTGCGGATTGGGGCCTGCTGCACAGCGACCTGTGGCAGCGCGCGACTTAGACCGCCTTTGCCTCCTCGGTGTCGCGGGCGGATTCGATTTTCTCCACGGCCGCGGTGTCCGCGCCGAGGTAGCGCGCGGCGATGAACCACAATGCGCTCGCGAGCACCATCATGAGCGAGACGAGGTTGAATGCGGTGTCCCACGACGTTTTGTCTTTCACCAGGCCGATGAGCGGCGGGGAGATCGCGTCGCCGAGTGCGTGGATGAAGAAAATATTGATCGCAAACGCGGTGGCGCGCATCGCGGGTGACGTCACGTTCGCGAGCGCGGTGTTCGCAGGGCCGGTGTTGAAGAAGAGGAAAAACACTGCGCCGAAGACGGCGGCCCAAGCGTAGGGGAAGGGGAGGTGCAGCATCGCGAGCGTGCAGGGAAAGGCGAGGGCGATGGCGATGCCGGAGACAGAAAAATACGCGCCGCTGAACCGCGGGCGCAGCTTTTCCCCGAGCCAGGTGCCGGCGACCGTGGAGAGGATGCCGGCAATGACGACGATGATGCCGAATTTCGTGTTGACCTCGTTGAGCAGCTCTTTTTTCTGCGTCTCGATGTGCGGTGAGCGCAAGAGCTGCATCTGGTCGAGCACCCACATCGGCCACAGCCCGCGCTGCTCGGCGAGGCGCTGCTGCATGTATTTCGGAATCCAAAACGCGATGCCGCCGATGGCAAAGGTCATGGCGGTCATCGCGGCGGTGTTCAGCAGGTAGGACGGGATGCGGAGCAGCGCGCGGGCATCGGCACGCAGCGAGCCGGTGCTCACGGCGCGCACGCGGTGCGGGTGCGGCTCGCGCATGAACCACGACAGCACCGCCAGCGCGAGGCCCGGCAGCACGACGCTGTAGAATGCCCAGCGCCAGCCGAAGCGTGCATTCATCTGCCCCCCGATGACGTAGCCGAGCGCGCTGCCCACCGGGATCGCGACGTAGAAAAGCGCCATGATTTTCCCGCGCTTCTCGATGGGGAAATAGTCCGAGATGAGCGCGGGTGCCGCGGGGCCGTAGCCAGCCTCGCCGACGCCGACGATGACGCGGCTCGCGAGCAGCACGGCGAAGCCGCAGGAGAGCCCGGCGAAATTTCCCGCGAAGCCGGTCAGCCCGCTCGCGATGCTCCACACGGCCACGCTGCCCGCGATGATCCACCAGCGTGAGACGCGCTCCGCCAGGCGCCCGAGGATCGGGGCACCGACCATATACGCGTAGAGAAATGCGGTGGAGAGCAGCCCGGTCTGTGCGTCGCTGAGATGGAATTCCGCGCCGAGCGGGTCCGAGACTGCGGAGAGGATCTGGCGGTCGATGTAGTTGAAGAGATTGATCGTGAGCAGCAGCGCGACGGCCCTCTTCGCGTCGCGGTGAAATGGTGCTGGCTGCTCGTGCATCGCGGGAGAAGACAGGCGTGGGGGGCGGAGGCCAAGCAGCAAAACATTTTCAACGTCCAACGCCCAACGTCCAACTTCCAAGGCAGCAGTGCCCGCACGTTTGGAAGATGTCGAAAGGTGCTGATGGATTCCCCTGGACGTTCGATGCTGAGCGTTGGGCGTTGGGCGTTGGGCGTTGAATGCTTTTCCCCGCGTAGCCCCGATTCTCTCATTGCCAAGGCGCGCGCGCGGCGTTGTATCCGCAGCTTCATGCGGCTTCGGAATAATCTGCTCGCTCTTGCGATCCTGCTCGGCTTCGTCGGGCTCGGCGTGCTGTACGTCCGTTTTTGGGTCGTGCAGCGTCCGTACGGGATCATCATTTTCGTGAGCGACGGGCTCGTCACGCGGCATCTCACGGCGGCGCGGCTTTATGAAAACGGCGCGGGGCACCGGCTGGAGATGGAGCGGCTGCTGCGGAATTCCGCGCTCGTGCGCAATGATCCGGCTCAGTTCGCAGTGCCCGACGCGGCCTCTGCGGCGAGCGCACTGGCGACGGGGCGGCGGGCGCGGCATCACACGGCCGGGGTGGATGAGGAGGGCAAGACAGTGGCGTCCATCCTCGAACTTGCACGCAAGGAAGGGCGTGCCGTCGGCCTCGTGACGAATGGCAGCCTCACCGCTGCGTCGTCCGCGGCATTTTACGCGCACACCGGAAATGCCGAGGACGGGCCGGCGCTCGCGTTGCAGTTGGTCGCTGCGCCGCAGTTCAAGGTGATCTTCGGGGGAGGGAGTGAGGACTTTTTTCCGGAAGGAAAAAGCGGGCGGCGCAAGGATGGGAGGAACTTGCTCGCGGGCCTGGAAGCGCCGGGCTGGAACGTGGTCCGGACGCGCGCGGAACTGGAGGCCGCGGGGCACTACCACGACGGGACGCTGTTCGGGCTGTTCGCCGAGGGCGGGATGGATTTTTCCAAGAAGCGCGAACTGGCCGGCGCACAGCCGTCGCTCCCGGATCTCGTGCATCACGCAATCGAATGCCTGGAGACGAGTCGCCGCGGCTACGTGCTCGTGGTGGACGAGGCGCTGATCTCGCAGGCGTGCCTGCTGAATGACGGCGAGCACCTGATGCGGGAGACGCTGGAACTCGATCGCGCCATCGGAACCGCGGTGCGGTACGCGGGGGAAAAATCACTGATCGTCGCCGTGGGGAGAGCGAGCGTGGGCGGCTTTGCATTCAGCGGCTATCCCATGCGGCAGGACAAGGGACTAGCGCTGCTCGGGCTGACGCCGGAGGGGAATCCGTACATCACCTGGGCGACAGGGCCGAAGAACGCGAAGCCGAACGAACCCGTCGCACGCGATGCGGCCGCGGGCGTGAACACCGCGGAGGATGTGCTCGCGCTCGGCGCGGGCCTCGGCGCGGAGAAGCTGCGTGGGTTTCTGGATAGCACGGACATTTTCAGAATCCTCCGCGAAGCGCTGTGAGGGGAAAAGTTGAGAGGTGAGGGTTGAGAGTTGAGAGGAAGGGGAAGCAGACCTGCTATTTTTGAACTGCGATGTCTGCGCCGGTTCCATTGGACGATCTGCGTGCGCGCCGCACGTCTTCCGCCTCTCAACGTTCAACTTTTCCCCCTTCAGTTCAGCACCGCGATCAATTCCACCTCGAAGACGAGCGTCTCGTGCGGGCCGATCAGTTTTCCCGATCCCTTCTCGCCGTAGGCGAGATACCACGGGACGTAGAGCGTCCACTTCGAGCCTTCCTTCATGAGCTGGAGTGCCTCGGTCCAGCCCTTGATCACCTGCGACACGCCGAACTTCGCAGGCTCGCCGCGCTTGTAGCTGCTGTCGAATTCGCGCCCGTCAATCAGCGTGCCCTTGTAGTGGACGACGACCTGCTCGGCCTTTGTCGGATGCTTGCCGTCGCCGTCCTTGATCACGCGGTATTGCAGTCCGCTCGGCAGCGTCTTCACGCCTTCCTTCCGGCCATTCTCGGCGATGTATGCCTCGCCCTTTTCCTGTCCCGCCTGCGCGTGCGCCATGGGCGCGACGCAGAGCAATGTGGCGACGGCGGCGAGGATTGCGAGCGGCGAACGGGTCATGCGCGGAAGCTAGGTGCTGGGGATGTCCCGCGGCAAGCGGTGTGTTCCGCGACTCCGCGAATCGGCTCGATTTCGTCGCACGCACACCGTTCGCTCTCCCCGACATGAAATGCTCACTCCCACTCGCGATCACCGCCATCTTCCTCGCCGCAGGCATCCGTGCGGATGAACCGGACACCAGCGCCGAGCCGGTGCGCCACCGGCTCTCGGACTGCCATCTGCATCTCGTGGATTTCCTCCAGCGCACGGAGGGCGCACGCGCGGTGCTCGCGGCGATGGATCGCGCGGGCGTGGATGAAACGATGATCTCCGGGATGCCGCTCGTGAAGGAATGGTCGCAGCGTGAGCACGAGCAGCCGCAATATTACCTCGACGACGACGGGCGCTTCTACTGGTACTCGGCGACCGACGTACTCGTGCAGCGGGAAATCTCCGCGCTGCCGGAGGCGGATCGCCGGCGTTTCCATCCTTTCATCTGCGGCTTCAATGGAGCGGATCGCAATGCGGTGGATCACGTGAAGCGCATGATCGAGTGGTACCCGAACTTCTGGGAG
>JANXZI010000718.1 GCA_025355595.1 Spartobacteria bacterium | reverse complement strand
TTCGGCAACATCTACACGGGCGATGATGCGGCGGCGCCGCGTTACATCGAGGCGCGGCTCACGCCCTTTGCGAAGGACGTGCTTTTCAATCCGAAGACGACGACGTGGCAGCTCAGCTATGACGGGCGCAATAAGGAGCCGATCACGCTGCCGGCGAAATTTCCCATCGTGCTGCTCGAAGGCGCGGACGGCATCGCAGTTGGGCTCTCGACGAAGATTCTGCCGCACAATTTCAACGACCTCTGCCGCGCGGCCATCAATCATCTTCAGGGGGAAAATTTCCGCATCCTCCCCGACTTCCCGACCGGCGGCACGGCGGACTTTTCCGAATACAACGACGGCGAGCGCGGCGGGACGGCATGCACATCCGCCTGCTGCTGCTGAAGAGCACGCCGGAGCTGAAGGCGGTGGGGGCGAAAGTTTTCATCACAGGCATCCACGGTTGGGTGCGGGTGGTGTCGGATGGGAAGAGATCCACGGTGACGGCGCAACATCCCGACGCGAAGTGAGCGCGCGACTTCGCACGGAGGAATTTCCGCAAACGTCCGATGCCGCAGAAGACTAGCTGAAGTGCATTCCCATTTGAGCGAACATCATCCGCAGAACCACTCCCTCCATGAACAATATCACCCGCAGCATTTACATTTCAACGATCGCGATGCTGGCCACGGCCTTCTCGCAAATCGCGAGAGCCGCGTCGCCGGATGGGACCGTCGTTAGGACGGAGCACTTCGACAAGGATCCCGGCTGGGAAGGGCGCAACAACCGTGTCGTGCCGAAGAAGGCGCTGACGGTGCGGCAGGATTTCGGATTTAGCGCGACGAATTTTGCGGGGAAGGTGGCGGGTGAAATGGGCGGTGCGATCCAGCGCTGCACGACGCCGGCGTCGTATGCGGTTCCGCTCGCGCGGGCGATGACGCTCGATGATCGGCTCACGGCGTCGGGCAGTTTTGCGATCACCAAGGCCGCGCCCGCCGGCGGTTTGTTCTTCGGATTTTTCAATTCGCAGCAGCCCGGCGGCAGCGGACGGCCGATCGGTTCGCTGGGGATGGATTTCGATTTTGAGGGCAAGGGCGGACGGCTGGCGACCCGGCTGATCACGGCGGCGAATCAGTCGTGCGGCACATTCATCACGCCGTATCTGCCGGGGAAATTCCGGCCCACTCCGCTGCGGGCTGATGGCACAAAGTATCACTGGGCGCTCGACTACGATCCCGCGGGGGCAGGCGGCAACGGGCGCTTCACCTTCACGCTCACGAGCGCCACGCACACGTCGCAGGACTACGGCCCGCTGAAGGACGCGGCCTCCGAGCAGGAGGCGCGCGTGCGCTTTCCGAAGACGACGACATTCACGGTGGATCTCACGCCGGGATTTCGGAAACAGGGCACGACGTTCGATCGCTTCGGGATGGCGAATGGCATGAAGGCGGGCGGGACGACGGTGATGTTCTTCGACGACTTGAAATGGAACGGCGAGGCGCAGGATTTTTCCAAGGACCCCGGGTGGATCGGCGCGGGCAACCGCGTGACTTTCGAAGACCGCGAGCTGACGGGCGCGCACGATTTCGGGTTCAGCGAGAAGACGAATTTCGCGGGAGGCTCGCCGGGGGAAGTCGGCGGCGGGCTGTGGCGCAGCGGCGCGTTTGCGTTCTACGCGGATCGCATCGGCACGCTGAACTTGCGCCAGCGTCTGGAGGCGCACGGCAAGGTGCGGCTCGTCAGCGCGGGGCCGGACTCGGATGTTTTCATCGGATTTTTCAACAGCGCTGCAAGCGACGAAGAGACGGCGGACCGGAGGAATTTCGTCGGCATCCATGTGGGTGGGCCGACGCGTGTCGGGCATTATTTCATCCCCGTTTTTGCGACGGCAAAAGGAACGCGGGGCAAGGTCGAAAAGGGGCCGCTGCTCAGACCGGGAAAAGTCTTCGACTGGTCGCTCACCTACGATCCCGCGGCGAACGGCGGCAACGGCGAGATGCGTGTGATGCTCGGCGACGAGTCCGTGACGCTCGCGCTGAAGCCGGGGCAGAAGGCTGAGGGAGCGACCTTCGATCGCTTCGGCATGTTCAATTCCACGATCGGCGGACAGATGGTGAAATTCTATGTGGACGACGTGAGCTACACGGTTGGTGCATCTCGGTGAACGCGCGCTGCGGCTCGTCCCCGGCTTGACGCTTTCCCCGCGCCCGCCATTCTCCGCGGCCCGATGAAGCTCGACGCCACTCTCATTCGCAGGATCGCCGCCAAGATCGGCACGCCGTTCTGGTTTTACGACGCGGCGGTGCTCCGCCAGCGGATTGCCGATATCAAATTTATGGCCAGAGCGCCCGGCGTTCAGCCACGCTTCGCGATGAAGGCGTGCCCCGCGACGAAGCTGCTGCGCGAGATGGCGGCGGCGGGCATTTGGATTGATGCGGTGAGCGGCAATGAGGCGCTGCGGGCGCTGCGGGCCGGACACGCGCCGGGGAACAATCCGCCCATCGTGTGCTTCACCGCCGACGTGTTTCGCGATAACGCGCTCGAGGTCGTCCTGCAAAACAATCTGCTGCCAAACATCGGCTCGCCCGGCATGATCCGGCACCTCGCCGATGCGGGCTATCGCGGCCCGGTGAGCATCCGCGTGAATCCCGGCTTCGGCCACGGCCACGTGAACACGTGCGACACCGGCGGACCGTCGTCGAAGCACGGCATCTGGCACAGCGATCTGATGGCCGTGAAGGACGCGGCGCTCGCGGTGGGGCTCACCGTCACAATGCTGCACGCACACATCGGCAGCGGGCCGAAATTCGAGGAGTTGCACGAAAATCTCACACGGCTCGCGGTGGAGTTTCGCGGGCTCATCCCGCACTTCCCGCATCTCACG
>JANXZI010000697.1 GCA_025355595.1 Spartobacteria bacterium | reverse complement strand
AAGGGATGGAAGAACCGTTCTGCCGTCCCTTGCGGGACTTGTCGCCTTTTTTCTGGCCCTTTTCCCAGTGCTGAAGCACTGGGCTATTTTCGGAACCTTCCACTTGCCGTCCATTGTCAAGCAACCGGATAAGCAGGGAAGTTTCCCGCGTCCTCCGCGGACGTTGCCGGGACGCTTCCATGAACCGATTGAAAGATCAGGCATGAAGCGGGTCCGGTTGCGCTATTGCGTCAGCGTCGCCTCGAAATCAATCAGTCTGCCGAGCATCTCGTGGAAGTCCTTCGCCGCGGCGATGGGGAGCATGATCGTGTCGCGCCGGCCACCGACGTCCTCGGTGATCTTGAGATACCGCCCTCGGTCGTTCTCCTTCAGGTCGAGGAAGAAAACCTTGCGGTCAATTGCGAGTTTTTCGCTGGCGAGAGGCGGGTTGGGAACAGGGTTCGTGTAGGTCATTTTACGGGATATGAGCGTGGGGCGCTCCTTTTCTCACCCGGGACACTGCACGCGGAACCGTGTGGTGAAAACTGAAGGGATGCCCTAATTCGGGACGGGAATACCGCCTAGGGTGTTTCACCTATGCGGCAGGGGCAATCGCATCAAAAACCACGGGGGAAGCCGCATTGCCGAAAAGCCGGTGCGCGGGGTTTAATATCTAACATTTAACACGGAACGCCAACCCTGAAAGTTCACAGCGATCCGTTCCATGGAATCGGATTCCGCCATTTGGCGTTAGAAGTTAAGTGTTCAATGTTAGACGTTAATCCCGCCGCCGGCGCCTCCCCGCTGTCCTGAAGTTTCGCTCTTTGAGACGAGGACGTTCGATGCGATTGCCCTTTATTGCGGTGCTGTGCATCTACGGCTCGATGAGCTTTTCGCGGATCGCGTAACGCACCAGCCCGGCGATGCAATGCAGGCTGAGCTTGCGCATGATGTTCGCGCGGTGCGCGTCAATCGTCTTCACGCTCACGCCGAGCTTCGCTGCGATCTCCTTGTTCGTTTTTCCTTCGGCGAGGAGCTGTGCGATCTCGCGCTCGCGCGGGCTGAGCCGGCCGGCCTCGGCGGAGGCGGCGCGCGAGGCGTGCCCAGGATCGAGGAAGCCGCCGAGCACCAGTTCGCTGACCTTGCCGGTGAAGAACGGCTTGCCCTCCGCGAGCGCCTCCACCGCGGCGACGAGCAGCCGTGTGGTGTCCGTCTTCAGCACAAATCCGCGCGCGCCCGCCGCGAGCACCTCGCGCACGAGGCCCTCGGATTCCTGCATCGTGAGGATGAGCACGGCGGTCTTCGGGCACTCCCGGCGGATTTGCCGCGTGGCCTCGATGCCGTTCAGCTCGGGCATGCTGATGTCGAGCACGGCCACATCGGGCCTGAGCGTGCGGGCGAGTTCCACGGCCTGCCGCCCGTTCAGGGCTTCCGCGCAGACCTGCCAGCCCGGCTGTTTTTCCAGCCGCGCCTTCAGCCCCTCGCGGATGAGTTCGTGATCGTCGGCAATGAGTATCCTGAGGGCTTTCATTTTGGGTTGTCGGGCAACGGAAGCATCGCACGGATGATCGTCCCGCCGCTGTCGGATTCGATCTCGAACCGGCCACCAAGCTGCTGCAGGCGCTCACGCATTCCGACGATGCCGACGCCATGCGCGCTGGCCCCGGCCATCCCGCGGCCATAGTCCTCGATTTCGAGCACGACACTCCCGGCCCTGTGCGCGAGGCGGATCGTCGCCGCGTCGCTTTGCGCGTGGCGCAGCACGTTCGCGATTCCTTCCTGCACGACGCGAAAGAGCACGATCTCGATGTCCTCCGACAGCCTTCGGAAATCTGGTGCGACCTCGACCCGGATCCGCGTGTCCGTGCGGGTCGTGAAGCCGGCGGCGTATTCCGCGAGCGCGCCCGCGAGTCCCATTTCATCCAGCCGCGGCGGGTGCAGCACGTAGGAGAGGGTGCGGATGTCGTTCACGCTGTTTTCCACCAGCGCGATGCTGTCCTCGAGGATGCGCGCAGCCCTCGAGTCGCCGGGGGCGATCAATTCCTGGAGCGTGCCGAGGTTCATCGTCACGGCGACGAGATCCTGTGCAGTGGCATCATGCAGCTCCTTCGCGATGCGGCGGCGCTCGGCATCCTCGGCTCGCAACAGCCGGTGGGAAAGCCTGTGCAATTCGTCCTCCGCCTGCTTGCGCTGCGTGATATCCCGGGAGACGGCCAGCAGACGAGTCACATTTTCGTGAGCATCCCTGATTGGCGTCACGATAATCTCCCACCACTTGGGCGTGCCCTTGGCGGTTGCACAATACCCGGAGAACTCTCCGACCCCGCCCGCCCGAGCTTTTGCAACAGCGAGCCCGGCGGCAATTTCATCCTCATTTTTCCAAATCTCCACCCAGGACTTGTTCAAGAGTGCCGCGACATCTTCAATCTCCAGCAATCTCTGTCCTCCGACACTCATGGACAGGAGATTCCCTTCCAGATCCAAGACCTTGATACAGTCCTGACTGCTGTCGATGATCCGCTGCGAGAACTCCTCGCTCTCCCGGAGGGCCGCCTCTGCCTGCTTGCGCTCGGTGATATCCGTGAGCATCGCCAGCGCACCTGCATACGCGTCATCCGCACCGTAAATCGGATTCGTGCTGAGGACCGCCCACAGCGCGGAGCCGTCCTTGCGCAGAAATTTGAAGTCGTGCTGCTCGGCGACGCCCTGTTTGCGGCGCCTCACGTTCTCGTCGGTGATGGCGCGACCCTCTTCGTCCATGAAGCAGTGCAGTTCGCGCCCCACCATCTCCTCCACGGTGTAGCCGAGCAGTCGCGCCATTTTTGGATTCACGAAGGACGTCATCTGTCTGGCGTCGATCATCCAGATGCCTTCCTCCGCGGTATCCACGATCTGGCGGTAACGCGCCTCGCTCTCGCGCAGCGACGCCTCGGCGTTCTGGCGCTCAGTATTGTCCTGAACCGCGGTGATCCGCACCTGCCGCCCGCCGACCTGCGCATACCGGGCACGCGTCATGACTGGGCACAAGGTTCCATCTGCACGAAGCAGCGCGTTCTCGTAGGGATCAGTGTGCCCCGAATCCAGGGCCTCTGCGACGAGATTGCGGTATGTGGGCGCGACCAACTCCGTGATGCGCCTGCCGATCAGTTCACTGCGCTGCCGCCCGATCATCCGGGCCAGTTGGTCGTTGCAGTCCAGCATCACCCCGTTCTCGCTGATGGCGATGCCTTCAAAAGCTGCTTCAGACAGGATGCGGTTGCGCTCCTCGCTTTCGCGCAGCGACTCCTCCGCCCGCTTGCGATCGGTGATGTCAATGTGGCTTCCGAGCATGCGCACCGCCTTGCCCGCCGCATCGCGCACGAGATCGGCCTGCGTGTAAATCCAGCGGTAGCTGCCGTCCCGGTGCCGCATGCGGATCTCGATCTCGTACCGGTGCTGCGGATTTTCCAAATATGCGGCCACCTTGCCCAGCGCGGGCGCGAGATCCTCGGGATGCACGCGGCTTTTCCATTCGTCAAAGTGGTGGGAAATTTCCTCGTCGCGGTAGCCGAGCTGCATCTTCCACTCGGGCGAATAATACACCGCGTGGGTCTCCAGATTCCAGTCCCACAGCCCGACGTTCGCCGCTTTCATTGACAGCCGCAGCCGTGCCTCGCTCTCCCGCAGCGCCTCCTCCGCTCGCCGCGAACGCGGCGTGTCACGTTCCGATGCGACGGGCATCTGCTCGCTTCTTTCGCGGGCTTTATTTTCCGGGGTCATGCGACGGGTTTCGGGGCGCTCACGGAGCTGGCACTCCGGCGAGCTTCAGCGCGCGAGCCTCAGGGATGCCGTCGAGGATAAGATATTCAGCTTTCTCGACGTGGAGTCGGTTGTCCGATCCACATTCGAGGGAGAAACGTCCGGGCGCGGGGTTCGGGTCCGCGGCTTGGATGATCGTGCGGCCATCGAGCACCACGCGGAGCTTTCCCGCGATGCGGACGAGGAGGAAATCGTGGGTGGAGTCCCCGAGGTTCACATCGTCCTGCTCAGCGAGCCGCGTGTTCGGCAGACCATTTTGGGTGTTGTAAGCAAGGATGCAAATGCCGGGCCGGAAAAAAACGCGGGCCGCGCCGCCGCTGGCCCCGCCGTTGTCATGGTGGAAGTTCAGGATCATGCTGCCCTCCTCGCTCGTGGCGCGGACGCGCAGCGCGCCGGCGAGCACCGCCTGCGCGGGATATTTCCAGTGGTTGCCCATCGGCAGGAGCCAGCCCTTCGCCGAGTGCTTCGCATTCACCGTGAAATCCTTCAGCGGCAGCTCGGTGAATGCATTTCTCCATGGCGCACTTTCGGCAGCGGGCACCGTGCCACTGTCGCCACCGGCGTCTGGGGTGATCACCGCGGGCTTCGCGCCAACGTGCGGCGAAACTGGGTGCAATTTTTCCCACGCGATCGTGCAGCCGATGGCGAGGACGATGACGGCGAGGATGCCGAGGAGGAGCGCGCTCTTGCGCGGGCTTCCGGCGACGAGCAGCGTGGTCTTGCGCCGCGCCACGGTGCGCTGGCCGGTGCGCTGGCCCGCGGGGCGGCCCGCCACGACACGACGGGGCGCGGTGCGGGAAATCAAGGGCGCCAGGGCCGCGCGGAATTCCGCGGCGGTGGCAAAGCGCGCGTCCGGCTCAGACTGGAGGGCGCGGTCCACGATTCGGTCGAGGCGCTTGTCGAGCGTCGGCACGGCACGCGAGGGTGGCTCGAAACGCCCGCGCGGAAGCTGGCCGGTGAGCATTTCGTAGAGCATCACGCCGACGGCGTAGATATCGGCGCGATGATCCACATTTCCCGCGCCCCTCTGCGCCTCGGGAGCCATGAAGTCAGGCGTGCCGATGCTCACATTGCTGCTGGTGATGCGAGAGGCGCCCGCGGTGACATTTTTCGCGAGGCCGAAGTCCGCGATCTTCACGCTCCCGTCGCCGTCAATCATGATGTTCGCAGGCTTGATGTCGCGGTGGATGACGCCCTGGCCGTGCGCGTACGCGAGCGCGTCGAGGACCTGCGCGAGGATGCCGAGCGCCTCCGCGGCAGGCAGCCGACCGCGCGTGGAGAGCATTCGCTGAATGTCCGTGCCGGAGACGAAATCCATGACGAAATAGAGCAGCCCGTCCGGCTGCTCGCCCGCGTCGTGGACGTGGATGATGCCGGGGTGACTGAGCTGCGCGAGCGCCTTGGCCTCACGCTTGAAGCGCACGACGAAACCCTCGTCCCCGTCGTCCACGCCCGGCGGGAGAATCTTGATGGCGACGAAGCGCCCGAGGCTCTTCTGCCAGCCCTTGTAAACCGCGCCCATGCCGCCGCGCCCCAGCATTTCCGACACCTCGTACTGCGGGAGACGCCTGTGCAATTCCTCCGGCGACGGCGGCTGCCATGAGCCGCGCTGGGAGGGGCGTGCCGCCGCAAAATGGCCGTCGACCTCGATCGAATCCATGCGGCGTTCCTCCCGCTGCGGGGGAACGGAAGCCGACTGCTGGGGAGTGGAGCTTTGGTCTTCGGGCATCACCTATGTTTCGCAAACACGCAGCAGAACGTTTCCTGATTTCCCAAGATGAGGCAAGGCAGAACGGGCTCGCCAAACGGTTCCCGCCGACGCGAGGGCAATCGCATCAAAATGATCTGTCCTGCCGGGGAGCAGCACGTTGAAACATGGAGGGAGACGCCTGCGGCGGGCTCAACGCCTAACATCGGACACCTCACTTTTAACGCCGAACGATGCGGAGTCCGGTTCGATGTGTGCTGCTCCTTAAAAGTTTAGTGTTAGGCGTTAGATGTTAGACGTTCCGCCCCGCGCCGCGGCCTTCCGCCTGCGCCATCTGCCTCGCAAAGTTTGATGCGAGTGCCCGGCCGCCCCCGCCCTGCCGCGCCCTATCTTTTCCTCGCGGCCTTCGCTTCCTTCCGCACGCGGATCTCGACCGCGTTCTTCTGCAGCTCACCGGGCGTGCTGCGTCCATCCGCGATGGTTTTGTCGAGCAATGCCGCCAGACGCGTCACCGTTTCCGCTTTCTCCGCGGCGAGATTTTTTGACTCAGCACGATCGGCGGCGAGATCGTAAAGTTGATCCGCCGGCAGATCCTTTTCCGCAGGCGTGCCGGGCTTCGGCAC
>JANXZI010000694.1 GCA_025355595.1 Spartobacteria bacterium | reverse complement strand
GCTGCAGCTCAAGGACGTGCGCCTCATCTGCGAACTCGCGGAGTCGCTGGGATTCCAATCGCCGACCTTGGACAACTGCCGCGCGCAGTGGGAAAAATTCGTCAACGAGGAAGGCCACGGCGACGTGGATCATTCGGGGCTTTTCCTGCTCTACGACAAGCGATGACGAGGTGTTCATCGCGCCCGATGATCGCTGGCAACATAAGGATTGGAAAAGCAGGGCGGCTGAACATGCTCGCATCGAGAAATGACCACATGAATCCCGACGCGAATGAAGCTGCCCCCCGGAATTTTCGCCTCGGCGCGGCGTCGCGAACCGATAACGAGCGGCCCTGATGGCGAAGGTCTCGGCAGTGATCATGATTTACGACATCCGGGGTTTCACCTCGGCGTCGAAGAAGCTGCCGACTGCGGATCTCGGCGCATTTGCCGACGCGGCGCACCGGGCGATTTTGAAACGCTTCGAGGCACGGCGTGCAGACTTCATCAAGAACCTCGGCGACGGCCACATGATGATCTGGGAGACGCCCGCGGAGCCGGATGCCACGCTCGTAAAGTTCATCGTGGATGCGTCGGCGGCCGCGCGGAAGGACTTCCCTGCATTTGTGGCGGAGCATCTCGATGCGCAGGGAATTGCCGGCCTCGAGTTCCCGACACGGATCGGCTTCGGCATCGCCACCGGCGAAGTTTCAAAATCCGACGACTATTATGGCGCGGCGGTGAACCTCGCGGCGCGGCTGCAAAACATGGCGCGCCCCGAGGGGCTGGCGTTGTGCGAACGGTCGTTTGCGATGGCCGGCGACCGCGCTGCGATGCAGCGGCGCGGCTTCAAACGCAGGAAGGCAAGCCTGAAGGGACTGGGAACCGTGCCGGTGTGGACCGACCGTCCCTTTTCGTGGGGGCGACTGTTTGCAGCGCTCGCCCCGCTATTCGTCGCGGTGCTAATCCCGCTTTTGTACGTGCTGCTCGCGGACGCCGACCCGAAAGACCGGCTCCCCGGCGGGGATGCGATCCAGCGGTGGCTTGATACGAGGGAGATGTCGTTGTTCCGCCCGGTCCGGAGCGACGCCGAAGTGCGCGCTTCGGCGCACCGGATGCGGGGTGCCATCGCGAAGGCCATCGTGGCAGTCAGGCACGACGACGGGCGGATCGCGACGAGCCTGCAGAACATCAAGGACGATGACTCCAGCGTATGGGGTTCATCGCAGGCGATTGCCGGGCTTCTCAGCATCCCGAACCTTGCTCCCGCGGAAAAGCGCGGACTCGTGGTGCGTTACGCGGACGGTATTTTCCGCGATGGCGAGTTCATCAAGGACTACGGCTGGCGTGTGCTGCCGGAACGGGAATACACGATCTGCGAGCCGGTCTGCTGGACGATTGTGCTTCTGGCGCGTGCGCTTGGCACGCCGGGGCTGCTCGCGCCCGGCGAACGCGAGATCTACATGGAACGCATTGCCAAAGCGCAGGCCGCCACGGCCATCTACCGGCCTCTCGCCAACGGGGGGTGGAATATTTTTCCAAACCAAAAGCACCTCGAGCATTTCAGTCCGTATTCGACAGCCCTCGGGCTGCTCGCATTGCTCGAAACACGTTCCGCCGGCATGCCGTGGGCAGGCAGTGTTCCGGAACGCGATGCGCTGTTGAAGCGGACTGCGGAGTTCCTGCTCGCGCATTACACCCGGCGCGGCGGGAGCCTCGGCTGGCAGCGGACTTCCGCCGCCTCGGAACCGATTTCGGAAGGCATGACGCTCCAGATTTATGCGGAGCTGATGCGGGCGGAGGAACAGTCCGGCATCGTGCTGCCCGCGGAAATGACCGCCGAAATCCCGCGCCACCTCGAACTGCTCAGCGGGCGCCGCGCGGACAATCCGGATGACGCCGGCGAATTCATCGAGAGTTTCAGGAGCCACACCGGCGCCGAGCTTCCGGGGACTGAATCTATCAATTTCCTCTGGCACTCCTGGGCGGTCGAGACCGCTGTCCGATGGCTCGCCCGCACCAAGCGGTTTCCCGCCCCGCATCACGAAATCGTGGCCGTGCGGCGCGCACTCGGCGTCCTCGTCGTGGACATGGAAGCCGTCCGCACGAAGACCGCAGTGGAGGGCCAGTCATTCATCGGGGGCGAGACGCTCCTCGGTCTCTCCGTGGTGCCCGCGCCGTGACGCGCCCGCCGTGCAGGGCTTGAGAAAAACTCTCTGGCAGTCAGTTGAATTCACGCGTGCATCACCTGCCCGCCATCGATGTTGATCGTCTGGCCGGTGATGTTCGCAGCGTGATCGGAGGCGAGGAAGACGGCCATCGCGGCGAATTCCGCGGGCGTCTGCCAGCGCCCGAGCGGCGACACTTTGCGGATCTTTTCCGCGGCCCATGCC
>JANXZI010000674.1 GCA_025355595.1 Spartobacteria bacterium | reverse complement strand
CCGTGAACTGCGTGCGCGCCTTGAGCTGCTCGGTCGGAACGGCGGCGGTGTCCACGGCGAGTTCGTATGCGCCGCTGTCGAGCGCGGTCGTGCGGCCGCGGTAGAGGCCGCCCTCGTCGGGGGAAAGGGTGATCGTCGCGACCTTCTGGCCGTCGCGATAGAGCACGGCATTCACCGAGGCATCCGAAACGGGCCGGCCTTCCGCATCGCGGAGGCGCGCGCGGATGTCGGCCTGTTCGCCGGGCTGGTAGGTGAGCTGGCCGGCATCGAGCTGCACGAATTTGTCGCGTGCGGCGAACGGCGCCTCGCCGATGTAGTCGCCGAGCTGATTCCAGAAACGGACGTGGTGCAGATCCGCGACCTCGTAGCGCCAGCGCCACGACTCATCGAACGCGTGGTAATACACACGGCCCGCGCCGAAGGGCCGGAGCACCGCGGCGGGAATGCGCGCGCCGGTATTTGCCTCGAGCAGCACTTCCGCGCCGGGCAGCGGCTTCACCTGCGCGATGAAATGCGGCGGCGGCATCTTCGCCCAAGTGTCCGCATTCACCGATGAATCCGTGCCGAGCATGAATGCACCGAGGCTCTGCGCCCGGCCCGCAAGCACGAGCGACTTGATGCCATCGCGCACGCCCGGCCCCGTCCACTCGACGGGGAACAGCGGCTCGAGCGGCGTGCCTGCGTAGCCACGCAGCACGCCGCGCTGGCCGTCAATGAATGCAATCGCACCGCCGCGTCTGCCGACGAATTCCGCAAGCCACGTCAGCTCCTCGTCCTTCAGCGCGCCGCGCGGCACCTCGCCGAAGATGATGAGGTCGTAGGCATCGAGCGCCTTGTGTGACGTGGGGAAAGTGCCGGCCTTTTCGCCGCGCACGAAGCCCGCGTCCGACGTGGCGCCGGCCATCACCGCGTTCACCTCCCACTTCTCATCGCGGTCGAAAAGATTCCGCAGATAGCGCGTCTCCCAGCGCGGGCGTCCGTCGAGGATCATCACCTTGCGTTTCTGCGTCACGGCGCGGAAACGCAGCGGCGCGGTGTTGTTGGAAAGTTCGCGATCTCCCTCGATGCCGCTCACCTCGGCGGTCAGTTGCAGCGGTGCCCCGGCGACCTCGTAGCCCTGCGGCTGATTCTTCATGCGCGCCTCCGCGAGTTCCTTGATCGGGAATTCAAACGGCACGCGACGCACGCCCTTGCCGATGGACACGAGCGCCTTTTCCCACACGACTTTGCCTCCGTCCTTCACCGAGACGGTGAACGGTTCGCCCGGCGGAATCTCCTCCTTGATGTGAATCTCGCCGCGCACGCGATCCTCGAAGAACACGGAGTCCGGCGCGACGACGCGCAGCACCGCGATGTCGCGCGGCGGCACCTGGCTGCCGAAGCCGACGGAAAAAACGCCCGTCTTGCGTCCTGCCAAAATGCGCGCGACCTCAAGCGGCGACTCGCCGGAATTGTGCTGGCCGTCGGTGAAAAGCACGACGGCACTTTTCCCCGATCCGCCCGCGGCCTCGGCGGCGAACTTCAGTCCGATGCCGAGATCCGTCGGCTGCGCGACGGGCTTTTGCAGTCCCGCCGGCGGCGCGGAATTCCCGGCGCTGGAATGCCACAGCGGTTTCGCCTCGTGGCCATCGAGAATGATGAGCTGCACGTCGTGCTTTTCCGCGAGGCGGGTGAGCAGGCGCTTTTCCACCGGGCCTTCGAGGAGCAGCGACTGGAGCCGCTGCCAGCGCGGGAGCGAATCGAACTTCGCCAGCGCCGCGCGCAGCGGTGCCGCTGCGGGATCGGCCTCGATCTGCTTTTCAAACAGCGCGGAGACTCGCAGTGAAAAACGTCCGGCGATTTCCCCGAGGTGCGTGAGATCATGCGCGGCGCGCACCTGATCCTCGGTGCCGGCAAATTGCCGTCGCGCGAGTTCCTGTGCGGGCTCGACGATCTCCGCACGCAGTCGCGCAAGATCATCGCTGCCGGGCGCAGCCTTCGTGAGCAGTGTGACTGCGTCGGCGGACTTTGCGACGAATTCCGTCGAGAGCTTGCGCCACACTTCGTCGGTGAGATTTTCCGGCGGCGGCAGGCGGTCGGCGATCCCGCGCGCGTCGGCCAGCGCGGCTGCCGCACTCGGAAAATCGAGCGGCACGCCCGCGCCGTCGAGCAGGCCGAGCCTGCGCGCGAGCGTGATTTTTCTCCCCGCATCCATCGAGGGATCGGTGAGCTGCATGGACTCGGAGGCATCAATGCACAGGAAAAGCCGCGCGAGCTGGCCGATGACTTTGCGGTGATGCAGCACCGGGCCGCTGAGCATGATGACGATCATCACGACCGCGAGCGCACGCAGCGTCGGCAGGCAGAGGCGCACCCAGCGGTTGTGCGAATGCGTGTCGCGCCGGTAGAGCAGCCACGCGATGACGCCGAGCAGCAGCGCGACGCCGAGCCCGGCAAACC
>JANXZI010000647.1 GCA_025355595.1 Spartobacteria bacterium | reverse complement strand
TTCGCTCTCACGCATCTTCAGCAAATCGGCGAGCGCGCCGCGCAGCGCGGATTCCACATGCGGCCACGCTGTATCCGGTGCGACTCGCTCCTCCGGCGCCTTCAGCACGCCCGGCGCGCGCAGCACGGTCTCAATGCTGATCTCGCCGCTTGCGCCCAGTTCCTTTTGCAGTTCGCGCATCGCATCATAGTAGGTGCGCGCGAGCTGATGATCGAGCGCGAGATTCTGCGGCGTGCTCGCTCCCGCGTGAAACGCAATCACCACCGTGAGACGCCCGCGCGTGATCTCGGCATTGATCGCGTCGCGCACACGCGGCTCCAGCTCGGCGAGTTCACGCGGCAGGTTCACGACCACGTCGCTCTGCTTGCGGTTCACCGAGTTGAGTTCGACGGTGAACTTCGCGCCATCATGCACGCTTTGTCCGCGGCCGTATCCGGTCATGCTTCTCATTGCCGGGATAGTTACGAAGCCGTCCCGCGCCGCGCGAGGGGAAAGTCATTCGTAGGCGTGGGCGGAAGCCCACGTCGCGTTCTCCCGAACGCGCCTACGATGCTTCCTGTTTCGCGACGGCGGATTTGGAAAATGCGCGCTCACCGGCGAGCCAGCGTTCCTGCGCTGAAGGATCGCTGAGCGCCTCCGCGAGCGCGCTTCCGAGATCGTAGGCCGTCTTGTCGAGGCCGGTCTCGATGAAGGCGAACGATGTGCCATCGCTCGCGACCGTCATCGCGAGCTTCGACACCGCGTGCGATCCGCCTTTTGCCGTGAGGTCGTTCGGATTTTGAAAAGCGCGCTCGCAGATGCGCACGTCCGTCGAGTGTCCGATGCGGCACACGCCGGGCCGCGCGGGGTGCGCGCTGCAACTCATGGCGCGGAGCAGGGGACACGCACGCACGGTGCGGAGGTGTGCTTCGAGCGTCAGCGGTGCCACTGCCGCCGCATGTGCCTGTGCGCGCTGGAGCACGGCATTGCGTTCTTCGGAGGAAAAATTCCGCGTGATCCAATCCGCGAGCGCGAAAATCTCGTGTGCGCGCGCGTCAATTTTCCCGAGGTGGCAGCACGTCCCGCAGCCTGCCTTGCAGTCCACGCACACGCGGTGCCCGGCGAAGAGCTGCGTTTCGAGTTCGTTCAGTCGCGCGTGCGCGCGCAGCGTGACGGCGTGGACATCACCCGCAGTCTCCGCGCGTTTCAGATCCTCCGCGGCCGCATCGCGAAATGTGGTGGCGAGTTCGAGCAGTTCTTCGCGTGTCGTGTAGGCCGGCATGGGTGCATGCACCGTAGCAGTCGCCAGCATGATTGCCTGGTGGAATCTGCCGCGATGCGGAATCACTCTGGCGCGGCCAACCCGCGGGCACACTTCCTCACACGGAGTCCCTCATCAGTCAGCCCGCGCTTTCCCAAGCGCGGCTTCATGCGGCGCAGCCTTGTTCCTTTCGATGTGCGTGCCTACATTCGCGCCGCTCATGTTTCCCCGGCCTCTCTCCATTCTGCCCGGCATCCTGCTCGCCGTGTCCGCGTGCGCGGAGCCGAGCTTCAAAAATTTCGACGAGCCTCCACACAACTACCACACGGCGCCGCTGAAGGATCGCTTCACCAAGTTGCGCGCCGATCTCGAAGCCGGGCGCATCCCGCTCGACCACACGAGCGAGAAGGCATTCGTGGTCAGTCTGCTCAAGGCGCTCGATATTCCTGCCTCGTCGCAGATGCTCGTCTTCTCCACGACGAGCCTGCAACTCCGCTTCATCACGCCGCGAAATCCGCGCGCGATTTTTTTTAACGACGGCCTCTACGTCGGCTACATCCCCGGCGCGAAGATCGAAATTCTCTCGATGGATCCCGAGCTTGGCGCGATTTTCTACATGTTCGACATCCCGACGGGAACGAGGCCCATCACCGTCGAGCGCTCGGAGAAGTGCGTGAACTGCCACACAAAGGAAGACACGGGCTTTGTGCCCGGCGTGGTGATCAAGTCCGTGATCCCCGGCCCGACAGGCGGCAGCCTGAAGACATTTCGCAAGGAGCGCACCGGCCACGACATCCCGTTCGCCGAGCGCTTCGGCGGGTGGTACGTCACCGGCGGTGCCGGCGTCGCGGGCGAGTGGGCGAATGTGATCGGGCGCTACTCCGGCGAGGAAATATCCAAGTCCGTAATCACCCCCGGACAGCTTTTTGATTTTGCAAAATATCCCGTCGCGACGAGCGACATCCTGCCGCAGCTCGTGCATGAGCATCAGGCGGGAGCCGCGAACCGCATCCTCCAGGCGTCGTATCGCGCGCGCACCGCATTCCATCTCGACAAGGTCACGCTCACACCGGCGCACTACGCGGAGCTGGACGAACAGGCGCGCAGCCTCGTGCGCTACCTCCTTTTTGCCGACGAGGTGCCTCTGCCAGCCGGCGGCATCGCGGGCGACGCCGCGTTCAAGGCGGACTTTGTCGCAAAGGGCCGCGCGGTGCAGGGCGCATCGTTGCGCGAGTTCGATCTGCGCACGCGGCTTTTCAAGAACCGGTGCAGCTACATGATCTACAGCCCAGAGTTCCAGGGCCTGCCTGCGCGGATGAAGCAGCAAATTTTCATCCGCCTCCGCGAGGCCCTCAGCGTCGAAAAGCCGGTGAAGGAATTCGCCTACCTGCCCGCCGCGGAGAAGCAGGCGATCCACACCATCCTGAAAGGCACGCTGACGGATCTCCCGCCGGGATGGTGAACGCGCGCATCGTTCCGGCTCAGTCGTGCAGGGCTGACGCATAAAAAACTGCGGCGCAGACATCGTCAGCG
>JANXZI010000636.1 GCA_025355595.1 Spartobacteria bacterium | reverse complement strand
TTCCCATCCGCGCATGAGCAATGAGCACCGCCGACATTTCGCGAGCGACAACTACGCAGGCTGCACGCCCGAGGCGTGGGCGGCGATGGACGAGGCGCGGCAGGGCCACGAGCCCGCGTACGGCGACGACTCGTGGACGGCGCGCGCGGCGGACATGATCCGCGCGCTGTTCGAGACGGAATGCTCGGTGTTCTTCGTCTTCAACGGCACGGCGGCGAATTCGCTCGCGCTCGCGAGCTGCTGCCAGAGCTACCACAGCATCCTCTGCCACGAGCTCGCGCACGTGGAGACGGACGAATGCGGAGCGCCGGAATTTTTCAGCAACGGGACGAAGGTGCTCCTGCTGCACGGCGAGAACGGCAAGCTCGATCCCGCGGGCATCGAGCACACGGCGAAGAGGCGCACGGATCTCCATTTTCCAAAGCCGCGCGCGGTGAGCATCACGAACGCCACCGAAGTCGGCACCGTCTATGCACCGGATGAAATCAAGGCGATCTGGGCGAAGACGAAATCGCTCGGACTAAAGCTCCACATGGATGGCGCGCGCTTTGCGAACGCCGTCGCGAGCCTCGGCTGTTCGCCGAAGGAAATCTCATGGCAGGCGGGCGTGGACGTGCTGTGCTTCGGCGGCACGAAGCAGGGCATGGCGATGGGCGAGGCGGTCGTGTTTTTCAACCGCGAGATGGCGCATGAATTCGAGTGGCGCTGCAAGCAGGCGGGGCAGCTCGCGAGCAAGATGCGCTTCCTCAGCGCGCCGTGGGTCGGGATGCTGAAGGACGGCGCGTGGCTCAAGCACGCCTCACATGCGAACGCGATGGCCGCACGGCTGGAGACGGCACTGCGCGACGTGCCCGGGATTACGCAGCTTTTTCCCAGGCAGGCAAACGGCGTCTTCGTCGAAGTGCCGCGGCCCGCGATCGAAAAGTTGCGCGGGCGCGGCTGGCGTTTCTACACATTCATCGGTGCGGGCGGCTGCCGCTTCATGTGCTCGTGGGACACGCAGCCGGAGGACGTGGACGCGCTCGCGGCGGACATCCGCGCGGCGGTGGGTGCAGCGTAGCGGCGCTTGTCAAAGCGCGGGCACTTCTTGCGATAGGTTGTCGCAACGCATTCGTGCGATGTGCCGGAACATCCGCCCGCGCGCTCACGAGCGTAGCTCCGAGGCTGAAGCCCGCGCTTTCCAATCGCGGCTGCGGTGACAGCATCGCGGCGGTGCAAAATTTTCCACTCACGAACCGCTGCCCGCTTGTGGGATTTTTTCGTGAGGCGGCGTTTTTGATCAAGGTCGCGCGGCCCGGTTTCTGGATCACGTCGGCGTGGTTTTTCCTGCTGCCTCTGGGCGGGGGCGGGGGCGACGTGTGGCGGCTGCCGGGATTCTGGCTCGGGCTGTTCTATGTGGGCTTTCCGATGGGGCTGTTGATCTATGGCTGGAACGACATCGTGGACGCGGAGACCGACCGGCTGAATCCGCGCAAGGATACGTTTCTTTTCGGCGCCAGGCCGGATGCGGTGCAGCTCGCGCGGCTGCCGTGGTGCATCGCGGTGGTGCAGATTCCGTTCGCCGCGGCGTTCGTGTGGCTGCTCGGCGCGAAGTCGCTCATGTGGCTGGCCGCGCTCGTGGCGGCGACGGCGATCTACAACTGGCCGCGCCACGGGGCGAAGGCGCGGCCGGGCTTCGACCTGCTGAACCAATGCGGCTACCTGCTCGTGTTCGTGCTCGCGAGCTGGCTGTGCGGGCGCGGGCAGGTGCCGTGGTTCACGTTTGTCTTCGGGGCGATGTTTGCGATGCACTCGCATCTTTTCGGCGAAATCATGGATCACGAACCCGATCAGGCGACCGGCCGGCGCACGACGGCGGTGGCCATCGGCGTGGTCCGCTCGAAGCTGCTCCTCGCGGCGCTCCTCGTCGCGGAGGCGCTGCTTGCTCAGTTTGCGGCGGGGGAAAAATTCACGGCGCTGGCGCTGGCGGGCGGTGCGGTGTGGTTCGTCGCGGATGCCGCGGTGCTGTGGCGAGCGCGGCCTTATGCGACGTGGCAGATGCGCCTCGCATTTCTCGGGTGGAATGTCGTCGCAGCGCTCTCAGCGCCGTGGATGTGGCATGCGGCGAATTTTGCCGCGCGGTGAGGCAGCACGACGCAAACTTTCGCTGTTCCCATTTTCCGCGGAGCGTTTAGAAAGGCCGCCATATGGGACGTCAATGGCTCCAAGCAAAACGTGATGTCGCGAACCTGCGCAAAGGCGCGGCCGTCGGCAAACTCACCAAGGAAATCGCAGTCGCTGCCAAACTCGGCGGTGCGGAACCGGACTCGAACGCGCGGCTTTTTGCCGCTGTGGAAAAGGCGCGCAGAAGCTCGGTGACGCGCGATGCGATCGAGCGTGCGATCAAGAAGGGCGCGGGGATCGGCGATGAGAAGATGATCATGGAGCACATCGTTTTCGAGGGCTACGCGCCGCACAAAGTCGCGCTGATCGTCGAGGTACTCACGGACAATAACAACCGCACGGCACCGGAAATTCGTCAGCTTTTCAAACGCGGGCAGCTCGGTGCGCCGGGGAGCAACAAGTTTTTGTTTGAGCATGTCGGCCTCGTCGAGGCGCACACGGCGAAGCTGGATGCGGACATCGAGGAGGCGGCGATCGAGGCGGGCGCGGATGAAGTCGAGCCGCTGACACACGAGCAGAACGATGACATTCCGGCGGATCGCAAGGGCGCGCGGTTCATCACGGACCTGAAGGCGACGGCGGCAGTTTCAAAATGGCTGAGCACGAATGGCTGGGCGGTGGTGACGAGCGAACTGGGCTATGTGCCGAAGAATTGTCCGGAGCTGAGCGATGAGGACCGCGCGCAGGTGGGCGGATTTTTGCAGGAGCTCGATGATCACGATGATGTGCATCGCGTGTGGGCGGCGATGAAATAGGGCGATTCCTGGTTCTTGGTTCTTCGTTTCCTGACGCCGGTCGTGATTTTTTCACCGGACAACCAACAAGAGAAACCAAGAACGAAGAACCAGGAACCAAGAACCCGCCTCCCTCACTCGTCGCGGAGCGCCTTCACGGGGTCGAGCTTTGCGGCGAATCGCGCGGGGATGTAGGCGGCGAGGACGCAGATGACCATGGCGGTGCCGCAGATGGTGAGGATGTCCTGCTTGGTGATGGCCGAGGGGATGCCGTTGAGCGCGTACACGGCGGCGGGGAAGACGTCGCGGCCGAGGAAGCGGATGATGAGCTGGCGCGCTTCGTTGCGCCACGAGAGGATGCCCCAGGCGAGGAGCAGCCCCGTGGCATTTCCAAAGATGCCGACGGCAAATCCCTGGCCGATGAAGATGTTCACGATCTGCGAGGGCGCCGCGCCGAGGGCCTTGAGGACGCCGATCTCGCGCTTTTTCTGGACGATGACGGTGATGAGCGTGATGGCAATCGAGAACGCGGCGACGATGACGATGATCATCAGGATGAAAATCATCATCACGCGCTCCTGCACGACGGCTTCGAGGCGCGTGCGGTCGGCGTCCATCCACGAGGCGACGGAGTACCGGTCGCCGAGTTTTTCCGCGAGTTCCTTGCGGATGCGCTCGGCCCAGTCGGCATCCTGCGTCTTGATGGCGATGCCGTGGACGGCGCCGTCCTCGAAGTCGTAGATCTCCTGCGCGATGTGGAGCGGGACGATGACGACGCTGGCGTCGAACTGATAGACGTCGCTTTTGAAAAGGCCGACGACTTCGAGTTCCTTCGGGTGGACGAGTTCCCTGATTTCACCGAGCGTCCTCGCGTCGGGATCCTTTTCTTCGAGGCGTTTGAGTTCCGCGATGATTTTCGTGAGGTTGCCCGGGCCGTGGAGGTTCACCTTGTCGCCGAGTTCGATCCCGAGCGTGCTGGCGAGCTCGCAGCCCATCACACATTTTTCGCTGTCCAGCTCGTAGCGTCCGCCGGGGAGGATGAATTTCTTGATGTCAATGAGCTTGAGTTCGCCATTCGGCTGCACGCCGCGGAGCGTCGCGCCGGTGAACTTGTTGTCGAACTCCAGCAGCATCGGCCCCATCATGAAGGGCGAGACGCCTTGGAATGTGGGGTAGTCCTTTTGCAGCCGCTCCTGCAGCGCCTCCGAGTCCTTTAGCGGGCCGGCCGTACTGGAGATGCGCAGGTGCGGCTCGAAGCCGACGAGGTGCGAGCGCAGTTCACGGTCGAAGCCGCTCATCACCGCGATGACCACGATGAGCGCGGTGATGCCCAGCGCCACGCCGAGCACCGAGAGCACGGTGATGACGGAAACAAAGGCGCGCTTCGGCTTCAGGTAGCGCAGTGCGAGGAAAAGGCTGAATGGCAGCTTCACGA
>JANXZI010000599.1 GCA_025355595.1 Spartobacteria bacterium | reverse complement strand
AAAAGTCAGCCACGGGAGAAAATAGCCCAGCACTTCAGTGCTGGGCAAGGAACGCGCAGAGGAATCGAGTCCCGCAGGGACGGCAGAGTTTCACGCCTCGAAGCCGTTCTTTCGTCCCTGCGGGACTTTCGCCCGCTTTTTGTCCGAAGACCCAGCACTGAAGTGCTGGGCTATCGTCGGAAACGCATTCTTTTCCCTCCAGCAGGACTTTTTTACACAGTCTCTCAGCGACCGCGTTCGGGATCGAGCACTGCTTCGAGAAAGGCGCTGGCGGAATTTTTCCGCGCAGCCGCATCCCCGGGGTCGGGGAGGTAGAGCAGGAGCTCGTCGGTGATCTGTCGCAGCGGTGCTTCCCAGAGTGTGGCGAGTCTGCGGAAAGTGCCGGGGATCTGCGCGGGGTCCACGAGGTGAAGCTCGGGCCGTCCGCCCGCGGAAAGGCTTTGCAGTGCGAGCAGGCGCGCGCCGTCGCGAGCGAATGGATATGCGGCGCAGGGCAGGTCCGCGCCATGAACTTTGAGCGTGAACAAAAATGGCGGCTCGGGTTGCGTCCACCCCGCCGAGGGCATGCACACGGCGGGGGTGTGATTTGTGACAAAGCTCGGAAGCCGCGTGCCAGTGTCCCATGCGAGGCGGATGATCTGCGCGCTCACGCCCTCGGCATTGCGCACCTGAAAGGATTGCCACTCGCTGAAGCGCAGCCCGGCGCGCACCGTCTTTGCGGGGGCGACGAAGGTGGCCGTCCAGCCGGACGGAAGCCGAGTGTCGGAAAGCATCCACGCGGATCGTCGGCTCGCGAGCGGTGTGGATTTTTCAAAACGCGAAAACCACGCGTGCAGCGCGATGGGGATCGTGAGGGTTATTGCGAAAATCACGATCCCCTCCGGCATCCGCACAGGCTCGGGGTGGGACGCATGAGGCAGCGTCGCCGGACGCCCGCGCGAGAGCAGGAACGCGGTGGCGAGGAGGAGGCCAAATGCACACGCCGTCGCCGCGCCGCCGACGAAATCGTGCCACGCCATCGCGTGCTCCGTGCCGCCGCGTTGCGCGAGCAGCGTGAGCGCGAGCACGCGCGCGCAATTTGCGAGGAAGGAAATCGCCGCGCCCGCGAGCACGAGCACGACGCGGCGCGCGGGCGCGAGCGCAAAAATTTCGCCGGCAAAAAGTGCGGCCATGAGCGTGGCCTGCAGCGACTGGATGCCGCTGCACGCGTCGTCCACGCCGACGGTCGCGCGCGCGAGTTCGATGGTGTTGCCGTGCTGCAGCGCGGCGATGCCGAGGAGATTCGCGGCGGAAGTCGCGACGTCGGTGACGGCACCGGCGAGGTGCCGGATCATCCAAAGCTCCGCCGGCACCGGCCACGGCACGGCGGCGGCGGCGAAGAGCAGCGGGAAAATTTGCCGGCGCACGAGCGGCACGCCGCCGCGCCGGTGCAGCCACGCGAGCGTGAAAAAAGTCGCGCCGCCCTCGAGCGCCGCGCCGGTGAGGCGCCATTGCGGATCGTGCCGCGCGAGCGCTTCGCCGAGCGCGAGGAGCAGCAGCGCAAACGCGGCGCACAGCCCCCACGCCGCGGTCATTTTCCCCGGCGACACCGGCCCCGCGAAACGTCGCCAAGCGATCCACGCGGCGAGCAGCGGCACGCCGAAGCCGAAACGATATTGCTCATCCGCCACCCACTCGCCTGCAAGGTGCCGCCACGCGAGCAGCCACGCGAGCAGCACGGCGGCGGGCCAGGGCAAATTTTGAATTTTGGATTTGGAATTTTGAATGGCGGCGAGAGGGCTGGCGGACATCGCTCGGGCGCGTGCGGAAATTCAGATGGCCCGCAGCGCGGCGCTCACGGGAGTGATTTCAGCGCACTCGCGACCATCTCCGCCTGCTCAGGAAAAAGTTGCGCCTTCTGCCGATCCGCCGTCTCAAGCAGGGGACGCGCTGCGGCGGGGTCTCCGCTGGCGAGCAGGGCGAGCCCGTAGCACGCGCCGAGCGAAGGTTCCGCAAAGGCGGCCGCGGGCAGGCGCTGCAGGATTTGCACGGCTTCGGCGGGACGTTGTTGTTTGCAGAGGGAAAAGGCGTACGTGGAGGCGATGGGCGGCTGGGCCGGCGCCTGCGCGTAGAGGGCCGCGGCGAGCCGCCGCGCTTCGGCCTCATCTTCGCCGAGAACGAGAGCCAGGGCGGCGAAGTTGTTTTGGGCGACCGGATTTTGCGGTTCGAGTTCGTACACTTTCCGCGCGACGCGGAAAAGTTCGCGGGTGTTTTTTTCCGCCGAATGCAGCTCGTAAAGCGCCTTCAGCGCGGCACGGCTGCCCGGGCCGCTGCGCGCTGCGAGCCCCCACACTTCCGCGGCTTCCTCCTTCCAGCCCCAGCCGCGGACGAGCCGGCCGAGCATCATGAGCGCCTCGGGATTTCCGCGCGTGGAATTCCGCGCCGAATCCCACGCGCTGTGAAATTCCGCGCGCCGCCGCTGGCCGTCCGTCTCGAAAAGCACGCGGGCGTGGATGGCGTGGCGCAGGCATTCCAAGTCGCCCCAGTCCGCGTCGCGGATGAGTTCGCCGAGCTGCTTCCAGTCTGCGAGTGCCGTGCGCGCTTCCGCTTCGGCGAGAGGCAGCGGAAGTTGTGCGCGGGACGCGGGAGGAAAAGTCTCGCACCAGCGGATGCCCTCGGACGCGAGGCCGTGCGCGGTCATCCAGTTCAGGAGGACGTAGGCGATGGCGGGGTTTTTTCCCGCGAAGTTTTGCAGTTGCGAAAGCTCCACGGCGAAATCCTTGCTCTGCGCGTGATCGAGTTCTTCGAGGCGGAGCAGGCGGTCGCCGATGGTGGCGGCGGGCTCGGCGTTCAATTCGGTCGCGAACTGCATCGCCTGCGCGGCATTGCCGCGACGGCGGGCATCGGTGAGCAGGGCGCGCAGGACATCGGCGCGCCATTGCGGTTTGCGGCGGAGCCTTTGCAAATCGGCCCGCGCCAGCTCCGCCTGCGCCGTGCGACCCGAGGTCAGCCGGAGCGTGGCGAGATTGAGTTGCAGTCCCTCGTTCGCGGGTTCTTTTTCCAGCGCCTTTTGAAAATGAAATTCCGCCACCTCATACCGCTTGAGGGCAATGGCGAGGTTTGCGGCAATTTCGTGAAAGCCGATGCCGTCACGCTCCGAAGCGGGGAGGCTGGCAAGGGCTTGCTCCGCGATGAACGTTTCGCCGAAACGCGTGGCCGTGGCGGCGAGATCGAGGAGTGGCGCGCCGGTGCCCGGCTGCATGTCTGCGAGCTTTTGCCGCCAGAGGATCGCGGCGGGGGAATGTTCGATTTCGGCAATACGTGCGGCGATGGATCCCGCGGCGATGCTTTTCGGATTTTTCTGCAGCGCCTCGCAGGTACTGAGGTAGGCGGCACGCAGATTCCCCGTTTGCAAAAATCCCCGCGCGGCCTCGATGAGACGACGCTCCTGCCAGCGCTGAAAGTGACCTCGCCCGAGCCACACCGCCGCGCTGCCGGCAAGCAGAATGGCCGCGAGCGGGAGGATCCAAAAGCGGGCCTTGGCGCTCACACCACCGCGGATTTGCGCCGCCGGAAGCGTCTGGAGCCGAGCAGACCGCCGCAGAGGGCGAGGGCACCCGTCGCGGAACCGACTTCCGGAAAAGCGGCTCCGCTGGTGGTGAATGTGATCGGACTTAGGCCGATGCCCTGCGCTCCGACCGCTGCGTCGGCATTCGACCACTCAAAAGTGAGCGAAGTGATCGCCCCGGTAAAGGCAATGCCGACATTGCCTTGATTGGTGTTGTTCGTGGCGTTGCCATTTCCCGTGACGACTTGGCTGGCACCGGTGCCGGTCACGGCATTGGTCGCCCCCGCCGTGAGTGTCGGGTAGATCGTCGTCCCAGTCGTGGTGGTGGCCGAGATGTTTTTGATTACATCGATAAACTGGCCGGGAACGGCATCCACATCCCACAAAGTGAAGGACGTCGCCGTGACGCCGCCGACGTAGTTGAACTTGATGGTGACGCGAGTGAAGGACGCGGTGGATGCCGCGCTGGTGTTGTAAAGTTGCAGCGTGCCAATGGTGGTGCTCGTCGTGCCGCCAGTGAAAGTGGCGGCACTTTCTGTCTGCACGCGCTCGTAGCCTGTATTGAGGACGGCGCCGCTGTTGAGGACCGTCACCGCCACGCCGAAGCCGGTTCCGCCGGCAAAATAATCCACGGTGGTCGAATTGCCGGTCGTCGGCGCATTGCCCGGCCACGCCGGCGCGAGAGGCCACGTGAAAGTGGTCTGCGCATGGCCGGTGGCCAGCGTGAGGAGCAGGGCGAAAAAAAGGACGAGGATGGATTTTGCGTGAAACATTGTAGTGGAGAAAAATGCAGGTCAGCGGCTCACTGCGGGCTGCGTCGGGAGGCGCAGGGGTTCGTTCGCGTAGTTGCTCAGGCCGCTGTCGCCGACGCCGGAGATGCTGCGCGAGCTTTGCACATCGCGCAGCAGTGCGGCGGGATCGGTGAGCAGGGCGACGTTCACGGCCGTTTGCAGGTCGGGGAAAGTGAGGCCGGGCTGTGCGCTGAAGGCGGCGAGGGCGATGGCTTCGGCGAGGGTGAAGATGCGGCTGTCGCCGCCGCCGAAGCCGGGGTCGCCCGGGTCGCCGGGCTGCCGCCCGCCCAGATCCACGGTCCGTCCGCCGTCGCGTGCGTCACGGCCAAACCCGCTTTTTCCATCCGGCCCGCTCTTGCCATCGGGGCCGCTTTTGCCGTCGGGACCACTCTTGCCATCCGGCCCGCTCTTGCCGTCGGGGTCGGATTTTCTCACCCCGCGATGG
>JANXZI010000594.1 GCA_025355595.1 Spartobacteria bacterium | reverse complement strand
ATCATGCGTTCGCGGGTAATTGGTGGGTCGGCATGCATACCGGTGGAATCGCAGCACAGACGCAGAGTGGTTCTGTGTTTCTTCCAGAAAGCTGAGAGCAGATACGATTGTGAGTGGAGACCGGTGAGAAGTGAATGGTATCCGGCCATGATTGTCTCGTGAAAACCGGAGGACCAGTCACTGTTCACCAGTCAACAGTCACAGCAGCCGGACTCGAAAACCAGCCGATCATTCTACCGATGCCGCAGCACTAGCCTTCTCCGGAGTGCCCGGCTTTCCCTCCCGCAGCTTGCGGAATTCCCTTTCGAGGTTCCCAAGTTCCTCCCCGGACATATCCTCGAGATCGATGAGACTGTTACGCGCCTCTTTCACCGCGCGGATCAACTCGTCGAGCTTCAGGTGCATGACCTTGGCGTCGCGGTTCTGCGTATTCTGAATGAGAAACACCATGAGGAAAGTCACGATGGTCGTGCCTGTGTTGATAACTAACTGCCAAGTGTCCGAGAAGCCGAAGACCGGCCCAGTCGCCGCTCAGACGATAATAGTGAGGAGCGCAACCACCGAAGCCCACGGCGAGCCGACGGTCTGGGATGTCCTTTGCGCAAAGATGTGGAAGATGTCCTGAATGCGCTTCATAGCCGGGTCAGTTGCGAAGTCCGGGGATGCGTGCGTAGCCTATGAAGGTGGAGCGCTGCTCCCCGTTGGCTGGGGTGCGCGGCATCGTGAAGTCAAAGACGCTCACGCCGTTTCGTTTTTGGCCACGATAAGTCCGTCCATCACTCGAACCGATCATGATCTTAGTGCCGGTTGTTTTTTCGGTGCCTAGGTAAAGCATCGTATGCGTGACTGGCGGATCGTGGTCGGTCGCATAGGTGCCGATCCAGAATAGCAGATCGCCGGGGAGCAGTTCATCCAGTTCGATGCTGTCCGGCTTGCGGCTGATCACTGCGCGGAAGCCGTGGGCCTTCCGTGCCCAGAGGTAGAGTCCGCTCGAATCGCGTGGCACCTGCGTCATTCCATGCTGCCGGAGCACATAGTAGATGAAACCGGAACAATCCATTCCGCCTTTCGCCGGATCGGCGGAGCCGAAGGTGTAAGTGAGGTTTTTCCGCGTGAGTTCGAGCCCGGCCTCGATGAGCGTTTGCACGCCCGGCGGCTGAGCGTGAAACTCAAGAATATCTGCGGATGCAATCGAGGCATTCGGCGCGGCTGCGAGTTTTCCGTCCGGCGTGACTTCCGGTGCCGGATCAGGGGCGGCGACTTTAGCCGAGGGCACAGGCACCATCTTCTTTGGCGCCGCACTTTCGCCAACGACCGGTTTTTTCTTGGATTTCGTCTCCGCGTTGAGAGGTAAAGCAACCGCCAGTCCGATCACCCCCACGATCCATCGAAACAGCATGCGCCGGGAACTTCGAATGGTGGGAAGGTGTGCTGGTGTCATGGAGTGAGAATTCCTCACAAGGTGTGACAGACATGTTGATGGAGAACTGGCCTGCCTTTAGCCAGAAAATTCCTTAGCAGCCTGCTGAAAAAGCCTCACGCGAAGGTTCGCTGCGGACGCGAAGGAAGTTTTTAAGGCAGCTTCCCCCCGTCGCGTCCTTTGCGTGATCGCAGGGTTTTTCAACAGGCTGTTCCGTGGAGGTGCTTACTGTAATCCAAGTGACGCCAGCAGTCGGTCATCAATCCGTCCAGTGGCTCTGAGTCCATTGTTTTCCTGATAACTCACGATCGCCCGCCTGCTGCCGGGGCCGATGTCCCCGTCGATAGGACCATTATAATAACCTTGATCGGCCAGTCTGCGCTGCACGCTTCTGGCGAGTGCACCCTGCGACACGTGTCCCCGTTCATATCCCCGTTCATATCCCTGATTATTACCGGGGGAAATGATCAGCCAGCCGCCATCGTACCAGCGGTAATGACGGTTCCCCCAGTAGTGATCGCCGCCACGGTCCCAGTCGGAATGCGTGCTGCTTGGGAACCACTGGCCTCCGTAGCGATTCTCCCGGGTTCCTTGCGGTTGCGCGAATTCCACCGGATTAAGATTTTGCGGAGCGTAGCTGCCCCGCTTGCTGCTCCGAACCGCTGGTGGCTGGACGTAGTTCGTTACAGCCGCGGAGCTTGGCTGATTCGGAGAGCCCTTCCCGTGCTTCTGACTGCCACCTTTTCCCTCTTTCTTTTCATGCTTATCCTGTTCTTCCCCCTTGTTTTTCGCGGACAGGGAAATCGGCATCAGACAAGCAAGGCATGCCGACAGTGCGAGGGAACGGAAGACCCTGCGGTTCGCGCCACAGACTCGGAAAGCGGGCGTCATTTGAATGGATGTGCCGGCATTGCGGTTTGGTTTCATGAGGGATATGTCGTCTGGGGTTTTCGGGATTGGTTGCGTACGGTTAGCGAGTTTCCGTCCTGGTCGTCTCCGTCGTGGTTGAGTCACGCATGGGGTGACGGGAGATTGTCTGCTCCGTGGTCGTAGTCGAGGTGGTGCTGGGCTGCTTTTCCTCAACAACCGTCGTGCAGGCGGAGGTGGCGAGGATGGCTGTGAGGGCGAGCACGCGGACGGCAAGTTTTGTATTCATAGTATCCCATTTCGCAGCACAGCGCTGCCTTGCGTGTATGAATGTTGCTGCGGCGCGACTTAGCGCCGGATCAACAGCCCCGCCACAAATCCCGCACAGAGTGCCGCGAGGATTGACTGGCGGGGGTTCTGGCGGACGTATTCGCCGCCTTCTTCCAACAGCGTGCCGGTGCGCTGGCGGACACTGTCGTAGGCGGCGGCCGCGTGCGCCTTCACTTCCTCGCCGACCGCGGCGGCTTTCACCTTGATGGCATCCGCCAGTTCGCCCGCCTTTTCCCGGGCGTCGTGCGCAATTTCGCCGACCTTCGTCTTGAGCTGTTCCAGCTTTCCGCCTGCCTCGTCATGAAGTTCCGCGAGCACGTCATCGAGATGTTTCGCGGAGACGTGCAGCTTCTCGCGGAGGTGGGCGAGCAGCTCTTCGCTTTTGCCTTCGGCGAAGTCGAGGTCGCTATCGGTGAGCTGGCGGTACCGGTGCTTGAGCTGGCTTTTGATTGCGTCCCAGTGGTGGTCAATGTAGAAGTGTTTCATGCTTCCGGCTTCGCGATACGCTCTCGTGCCGGATGTATGAATTTCTGGGCGATTGCGGATTTCATCGGGGGATGAGGCTGCTGCAACCTCCTGCCGTGCGCCGACACACATTCGATACACGCAGCCGCACGCCGCGCCGCGATACGGTGATTGCCATGGAAAAAAATCCCAATACTCCGCTTCCCGCGATCGAGAGCATCATGCAGCGCGCCGACGATTTTGCGCGGCGGGAACCGGCGAAGGCCGTCGTGTCCGGCCTTGGCGCCGGCTTTCTCCTGAATCTGCTGCCGCTGCGCGCGATCACGTCGGCCCTCGTGGCCATCGCGTTCACCTGCCTCCGCCCCGCCCTGCTTTTTCTCGGGCTGATGAAAGCCTGCGAATTTTGCCGAACCCACAAACCACACAACGACCGCCATGAATGATCCAATCACCGAACCCGTCCCGAATGCCGCTGCGAAGTGCTGCCAGGACGTCGAACAACGCATCCGGCAGAATCCTGGCACTACGTTGCTCATCGCAGTCGGCACGGGCCTCGCCATCGGGCTGCTCGTCCGTGCGTTGCGCCCAGAGCGCACGGCGCAATATCGCGTCGCGCGGATGCTCGAAGACTTCCAGGATCGGATGCGCGAGGCGACGGCACCGGCCCTGCACAAGGCAGGCGAACTCGCCAGTGACGGTGCGGAGGCGGTGCGCGACGGATGGGACGCCGGCAAGACACGCCTCGGAAGCCTTGTTCGTGAAGGTCGGAACCGGCTGACGCGATTCTTTTCAAAATCATAGCGTGCGAAAAACGAGGAATGCGTGAGCGACTTCCTTCCCTGAAAGCTCCTTTTGTTGAACTACCGCACCGCTTTTTTTCATCCGCCCGCGTCGCCAAGGAAGAAGGCTGGCGTCGCGAAAGTGAACTGCTTAGCCAAGGCCGGATGTAAAAGTTTCTGCGGCTGTTCGGCTCTGACGCGGCTGCAGGCGTCTCCCGATTCGAGGCGATTGATCTGTCAAGCGCCCGAATGGCGGAGTGAGATGCCGCGAAATGACGCTGCGAAAAACAAACCCTGCGTCTGGAGCGGCCGGACGGCTCGGGCCTTTTCTTCCATGGTGCCAGAAATCGGAAACCTAGGATGAAATTCACCGAGGGCCGGGAGGATCGTGCGATGGTGGTCGGCTTCTTTGAAAGCGCTGAGACCGGCGCGACGGCTCTCGCGAATCTCCGGCGCGATGGCTTCCGCAGATCGGCGGCGGTCCACTCTTCGGCCAACGGGAAACTGCGGGTGGATGAGCACGGTATTTCCACGAGGCGAGGTGCGGCGGCGTCGGCGCTCGTGGGAGTGCTCATCGGGATCCTCGTCTGGCAAATGCGCGGAGACCTCGTGCGTCACGGCGCGCTGCTGACGGTCGGACTTGGGCTGGCTGGCGCATTGGTGGGGTGGCTGGTTTTCCGATGGCTGGATGCGCGGGTGGACCCAGCGCAGGTGGCGAGGCTCAAACGGTGGGTCGTCCGGAATGAAACCGTGGTGATCGCCGAGGTGCGCGCCAATCAGACGCTGCGCGTGGTGGCGAACTTGCGCGCGGTGGAAGGCGAGGCACCCGTGACCTTCGCTTTCCATTCGGCACCGGCGTTCGACTCCGAGACCGAGGAAACTTTGCTCCGCAATGAAGCCCCATCCAGCCAGCGCCTCGCGGACAACGCGGCCCGGCTCGCGCACTCTTTCTCGGTCGCGAGTGGCAGGAAATCGCGCGGTCACTCGCTGCTCGTGCGATTGCGGGAGACCGGGCGGATTCTGAAATGGGCGGACGCCAGCCTTTCGATGTCGGCGGAGGTGCATCACGCCTTCGCGCTTTCCGCGGAATGGCTGCTGGATAATGCGTACCTCATCCAGGCGCAGATCGCGGAGATCCGGCGCAGCCTGCCGAAGAAATTTTACGAGCAACTGCCAGTGGTTGCGGCCGGCCCACAGGCGGGGTTGCCGCGCGTCTATCGCATCGCGACGGAGATCGTGGCGGAAAGTGACGGCGCGTTGGACGTCGAGACGATCCGGACTTTTCTCATCGCGTTCCAATCCGTGACCCCGCTCGCGATCGGTGAATTGTGGGCGGTGCCGCTGATGCTGCGGCTGCGGCTGGTCGAGTGCGCGCGCACGCTCGCGCTCGAAGTGGAGCAGTTGCAGCGCGAGAGCGAGGACGCGGACTTCTGGGCGAACCGGCTCATCACCGGCGCGCGACGCAGTCCCGAGCGGCTGGTCGAATTGATGGCGGAACTGGTCAGGGGGCGTCCGGTGCCGACGGCCCACTTTGCGAGCGAACTGGTCGCGCATCTTTACGACGAGGAAGCGGCGCTGCCGATGGTGAGCAGTTGGCTCGATCGTTCGCTGGGCGCGCCGATGATCGAGGTCGTGCAGCAGGAGCACCGGCGGCAGGTCGTGCAGCAGACGTCGCTCTCGAATGTCATCACCAGTTGCCGGCGTCTCACGCAGATCGAGTGGCAGGAACTCTTCGAGGCCGTCAGCCGCGCGGACGGTGAGTTTGCGAAAGATCCCGCCGGCATTTATCCGCACGTTGATTTTGAAACCCGCAATCTTTACCGCAATGCGGTGGAGAAAATCGCGCGGTGGTCGAAGACGCCGGAGCTCGAAGTCGTCGGCCACGCGCTCGCGCTCGCCGAATCAGCGACGGAGGAAATCGCGCGGCACGTGGGCTACTACCTGATCGACGATGGCAGGCCATCGCTCGAAGAGCGGGCCGGTTGCCGTGTCCCATTCGCGGAACGCGCACGCCGCTGGCTCCGCCGACATTCCGCGGGAATCTACTTCGGCAGCTTGGGCACAATCACGGCGGGACTGGTGGCAGCACCGCTGGCCTTCACCGCGGCATCCGGTGCGGGTGCGAAGATACTGACGCTGCTCGGTTTTCTGCTCGTGCTTCCCGCGAGCGAGATGGCCGCGCAGATCGTGAATTATTTCGTCACGAGGCTGCTCCCACCGCACGCGTTGCCGAAGATGTCGTTCAAAAAAGACGGCATCCCGGATGAGTGCCGCACGCTGGTCGTGGTGCCGATGATGCTGACGATGCCCGAGGCGATCCGGAACGAACTGGAGCGGATCGAGATTCGTTTCCTCGGAAACACGGACCCGAATCTGCGATTCGCGCTGCTGAGTGATTTCGCCGACGCACCGCGGCAGCACATGCCGGAGGATGCGGAATACCTGGAGATCATCGTGCGCGGGATCGAGGAGCTGAACAGCCGGCATGGCGCGGGACGGTTCTTTCTTTTTCATCGCACGCGCGAGTGGAGCGAGAGCGAGCAGCGCTGGATGGGCTGGGAGCGGAAGCGCGGCAAGCTCGAACAGCTCAACCGCTTTCTCATGGGAGAATCGGCGCCGGAGCTGGACGAACTGCTCTGCACCGGCGACCGCGCCCAGCTCGGGGGAATCCGTTTTGTCATCACACTCGATGCCGACACGCAGCTCCTGCGCGACACGGCCCGACGGATGATCGAGACGCTGGCGCATCCGCTGAATCAGGCGCAGCTCTCGCCCGATGGCCGCACGGTGCTGCGCGGCTACACGATCATTCAGCCGGGTGTGAGCGCCACCTTGCCGAGCGCGCGCGCGACTTGGTTTTCGCGCATCAGCGCCGACCCGCGCGGGATCGATCCGTACACACATGCGGTGTCGGACGTTTATCAGGATCTCACGGGCGAGGGCAGCTATCACGGCAAGGGCATCTACGATCTGGGCGCGTTTCATCGGGTGCTGTCGGGCCGCTTTCCCGAGGCGCACCTGCTGAGCCACGATTTGATCGAAGGCGTCCACGCACGCGTGGGCCTCGCGTCCGACATCGAGCTGCTGGATGTTTTTCCGGCGAGCTACATCTCGTGGTGGAATCGCCAGCATCGCTGGATTCGCGGTGACTGGCAGATCATGGACTGGCTGCTGCCGCGCGTTCCCGCCGGCGACGGAGGCAAGTCCCCCAACCCGCTCTCCGCATTCAGCCGGTGGAAGATTTTCGACAATCTGCGCCGCAGCCTCGTGCCCGTCGCCACCGTCGCGCTGCTGGTCGTGGGCTGGCTCTGCTCGCCCGTGCCGGCGCTGTGGAGCCTGATCATCGTGGGCCTGCTGCTCTGGCCCGTGTTCAGTTCTGTGCTCGGGCTCGTGCTGCATCCGCCGCCGCCGGGCACGCGCTTCTGGCGCGGGCCACGGGACTGCCTGCTGCGCTCGTTGCTCGGCGCGATCTTTGTCGTGGATTACGCGGCGATGGCCGCGGGTGCGATCACACGCGTCGTGTATCGCCGGCTGCGATCCCACCGGCTGCTGCTCGAGTGGGAGACCGCGCAGGATGCCCATCGGCGTGCGAAAAATCAGGCGCGGCAATTCATCCGGGAGCGACTGTGGATGCCCGCGGCTTCGGCGGTTTTGTTCGTCAGCACATGGCTCATTGGCTCGGCGTGCGCGGCTTGGCCGTTTCTTTTTTTGTGGACGATCTACCCGGCGGCGCTGGTGCTGCTCGACCTCCGCGCCATCAGCCACCGCGGCGGCGTGCTCACTCCCGCCGATCGCCGGATGCTGCGCGGCACGGCGCGACGCACTTGGCGATACTTCGATGATTTCGTCGGGCCGCAGACGAACTGGCTCCCGCCGGACAACGTCCAGGAATCGCCGATCCGCGAAATCTTCATGCGCACCTCGCCCACGAACATCGGCCTGTGGATGCTCTCGACGGTGGCGGCGAGCGACTTCGGCTACATCACGTTGGACGACGTGGCCGCGCGAAATCTCGCAACACTCGAAACGCTGGAGAAGCTCGAACGTTTCGAAGGTCACCTACTGAACTGGTACGACATCGGGACGCTGGAGCCACTGCGCCCGCGCTACGTCTCGACGGTGGACAGCGGCAATCTCCTCGCGAGCCTGTGGGCGCTGGATGCGAGTTTTCGCGAGATGATGTCGCGACCCGTGCTCGATGCGCTCGCAGTCAGCGGACTGGCGGACACGCTCGATGTGCTGCGGCAGATCTCCGGCCCGGCGACGGAGCCCGCGTATCAGCAGTCGATCCACGCGTTGAAAAAGCTGACGGTGGCCGCGCCGGTGGATCTCGAGGATGTGATTCACCGGATGCGCTCCGCCGTGCGTCCGGCGAAGGCGCTCGTGCAGGCATTGCCCGGAGGCAACAGCGATCCGCGGATGTACTGGGCGCGGCAGATCGCGAAGCAGGTCGAGGAATGGAATGGAGTCATCGACAAATATCTGCTGCCGGTGGAAATCCTCGCCGCCTCGCCGCCGCAGCTCATGTCGCTCGGTGAGTCCACGCACGAGTGGCGGCGCGAGGTGCTCGCCGCGAATTTCTCGCTGCGGAACATCGCGACGATGAACATCCCGCGTCTCTCGGCATTGCTCGCGCTGCAAGCCCGCCGCGACGAACCGGGTGTTCCCGAAACGGTGCGTGAGTGGCTCGACAAACTGGTGGAGGAATTCGCCCGCGCGCGGCAAAATGCGGGGGAGCAACTCGTGAAAGTGGAGGACGTCATGCGGCGCATCCAGGAGTTGGAGCGCGGCACGGGGCTGCGCTTCCTCTACGATGAAAAGCGCCGCGTCTTCGCCATCGGATACCACGTCGGCGAGCGCCGGTTGGACACGTCATTTTACGATCTGCTCGCCAGCGAAGCGCGGCTGACGAGTCTCCTCGCCATCGCCCGCGGCGACGTGCCGCTGGAGCATTGGTGGGCGCTGGGCCGCCCGTTTGGATCGGCCAATGGACGCCTGCCGCTGCTCTCGTGGAGCGGCACGATGTTCGAATATCTCATGCCGATCCTTTTCACGCAGACGCATGAGAACTCGCTCCTCGATCGCGCCTGCCGCGATGCGGTGCATTGCCAGATCGCGTACGGGAAGGAGCGCGGCGTGCCGTGGGGAATTTCCGAATCGGCGTTCAGTGCGCTGGACCGGCATCACGTCTATCAATACCGCGCCTTCGGTGTGCCGGCGCTCGCCTTGAAACGCGGGCAGGAGCGCGACCTCGTCATCGCGCCGTACGCATCGGCGCTCGCGCTCGGTGTGGAGCCCGTCGCGGCGGTCGAAAATTTGCGGCGGCTCGCCTCACTCGGCGGCACGGCGATGGTGGGCGACTGCGGCTATTTTGAATCAATTGATTACGCACGGCAGAGCGAACCGGGCGGCGAAGCGGGCATCGTCGTCCATTGCTACATGGTGCACCATCAGGGCATGTCGTTGCTCGCGTTCGACAACGTGCTGCACGAGGGCGTCATGCGGACGCGATTCCACTCCGACCCGCGCATCCGCGCGAGCGAGGCGCTGCTGCACGAGCACGTCCCGGTCTCGATCTTGCCGAGCACCGGCGGGGCCCGGGATGAAAGGCCCGCGCCGCGCGAGACGCCGAGCACCGGGGTGACCGCGGCGCCCGCACACACGCCGGACACCGCGGCACCGAGGACGCAGCTCCTCTCGAATGGGAGCTGCTCAGTGATGGTGACGAATTCCGGCGGCGGCTACCTGCGCTGGCGCGATCTCGATATCACCCGCTGGCGCGCGGATACGACATGCGATGCGCCGGGGCCGTCCTGTTATATCCGCGATGTGGATGCCGGGACGCTGTGGAGTGTCACGGATCAGCCGGTGCGTTCGTCCGAACTGCGCTACACGTGGAGCTTCGCGCCGGACAAGGCCGACTTCCGCCGTCGCAGCGGACCGTGCGATACGTTCACCGAAATCACCGTATCCGCGGAAGATGACGCCGACGTGCGGCGCGTGACGCTGGTGAATGTCTCGCGTCATCCGTGCCGCTTGGAGCTGACCAGCTACGCCGAACTCGCGCTCGCCCCGCACAAGGCCGACCGCGCGCATCCCGCGTTCAACAAGCTCTTCATCGAGACGGAATGGCTGCCACAATGCGAGGCGCTGATCGCCCGCCGTCGTCCGCGTTCGCCGCACGATCTGCCGGTGTGGGCGGCGCACCTCATGGTCATCGAGACGGCGTCCGGCGAGCCGCCGCAGTTTGAGACCGACCGCGCGCGTTTCCTCGGCCGCGGTCGCACGCTGGAAAATCCGGAAGCCATCGGGCGCCCACTTTCCAACACGGTCGGCTCGGTCCTCGATCCGATCTTCAGTCTGCGCCGGCAGGTGACAATCGCGCCGAATCAACGCTTTCAGTTTTCGATCGTCACCATGGTCGCTGACTCGCGCGCGGCGGTGATCGGTCTGATTGAGCGCTACTCGGAATTCCGCATCTCGACGCGCGCCTTCGAGACCGCGTGGACGCGCGCGCAGCTCGAGATGCGCCGGCTCCACATCCGACCCGGCGATGTGCAGCTTTTCCAGCAGCTCGCCGCGCATGTGCTTTTCCCACAGGCCCGATTGCGGCCACCGCCGGGACGCCTCGGGCGCGGCACCTCCGGCCAGCGTGCGCTCTGGGCGCAGGGCATCTCGGGCGACCTGCCGATCGTCGCGGTGACGATCGGCAATGACCGCGACATCGCGCTTGTGCGCGAGGTGCTGACGGCGCACACGTTCTGGCATCTGCGCGGACTGAAGGTGGATCTCGTGCTGATTAGCGAGGAGGCGGAGAGCTACGAGGAACCGCTCACCGCGCAACTGCGCCGACTCGCGGAAGCGCATTCGCAAGTCACCGGCGTCGATCAGCCCGGTGGCGTTTTCCTGCGTTCGGCAAAGAAGGTTTCCAAGGACGAGCTGATCGTGATCATGGCCGCCGCGCGCGCCGTGCTCGTCGCGGCGCGCGGCACGCTGCGGCAGCAACTGGCCTCGCCGGTGCCGCTCGGTCCGCAGCCGGTGCCGCGTGCGCCTGGGAAGCGCTATCGCGAGGAAGTGTCGCCGCCGCTACCATTCCTGGAACTCGATTATTTCAACGGCCTCGGTGGCTTCACGAAGGACGGCAAGGAGTACGCCATCTACCTCGGCCCCGGCACGCAGACGCCCGCGCCGTGGGTGAACGTGATGGCGAATCCAACTTTCGGCACGCTCGTCTCCGAATCCGGCTCGGGCTTTACGTGGTACGGCAACAGCCAGAGCCATCGCCTCACACCGTGGTCGAACGATCCCGTTTCCGATCCGCCCGGTTGCGCGATCTACATTCGCGATGACGATCTCGGCGTATTCTGGACGCCCACGCCGCAGCCGATCCGCGAGATCGATGCCTACCGCACCCGGCACGGTCATGGATACTCGATCTGCGAGCATAACAGCCACGCCATCGAGCAGGAGCTGCTCACCTTTGTGCCCGTGGATGCCGCAGGCGGACTCCCCGTGCGCGTGCAACGTCTCCGGCTGCGCAACTGCTCGTCGCATCGCCGCAAGCTCACCATCACTTCTTACGCGACGCTCGTGCTCGGCAGCGATCCGGAGGAAACGCGGATGCACGTTGTGACGAAGTGGGATTTGCAAAGCCGCACCCTTTTTGCGCGCAACGCCTACGAGCCGGAATTCTGCAACCGCGTGACCTTCGCCACGTCGAGTCCGGGACCGAATTCGTACACGGGCGACCGCGCCGCTTTCCTCGGACGCAACCGTTCGATGAGCAATCCCGTGGCCATGGAACACGCGCGTCTCGTGGGCGGCACCAGCGCGGGCCTCGATCCGTGCGCCGCCGTGCAGACGACCGTCGAAATCGAGCCGGGCCAGGTGATCGAAGTGACCTTCCTGCTTGGACAGGCGGCTGATGAATCCCAGGCGCGCGCCATCGTGCAGCGGTTCCGCGATCCGGCAAATGTCGAGGCCACGCTCCGCGGGACGCAACGCTGGTGGGACGATCTCCTCGGCACGATCCAGGTGAAGACGCCCGAGCCCTCCGCCGATCTCCTGCTCAATCGCTGGCTGCTTTATCAGACGCTGAGCTGCCGCATCTGGGGGCGCTCGGCCTTTTACCAATCGGGCGGCGCCTTTGGATTCCGCGACCAGCTCCAGGATGTGATGTCACTCGTGCATTCCGCGCCGCAGCTCGCGCGCGAACACATCCTGCGCGCGACCGCGCGGCAATTCATCGAGGGCGACGTGCAGCACTGGTGGCATCCCGAGACCGGCGCAGGAGTGCGCACGCGCATGACGGACGATCTGCTCTGGCTGCCTTTCGTCGCCGCGCATTACGTGCGCACCACTGGCGACGCGGCGATCCTCGATGAGGTCGTGCCCTTTCTCGAAGGAAATCTGCTCGGGGAAAATGATCATGAGAGCTTCTCCGTCCCGGACATCTCGTCCACGCGCGCGTCGCTGCTCGAACATTGCCGTCGCGCCATCGCCCGCGCGACGACCGCCGGGCCGCACGGTCTGCCGCTCATCGGCGGCGGGGATTGGAACGACGGCATGAACCGCGTGGGCGTCGCGGGCAAGGGCGAGAGCGTGTGGCTCGCGTGGTTCCAGATTTGCGTGCTGCGCGATTTCGCGGAATTGCTCGCGCTGCGCGGCGGCGCTGCCGAAGCCGCCGAGTGCCACGCCCGCGCCGCCAGCCTCGCAAAAATAATCGACGCCGAGGCATGGGACGGCGCGTGGTATCGCCGCGGATATTTCGATGACGGCAGCCCGCTCGGCTCCGCGCAATGCGAGGAAGCGCGCATTGATTCCCTCCCGCAATCCTGGGCCGCCATCGCGGGCAACGGCGATCCCGAGCGCGTGAAAATCGCGCTTCATTCGCTCGAAGAAAATCTCGTCCGCGAAGCCGCGCAGATGATCCTGCTCTTCACGCCGCCCTTCGACAAATCGCCGCAGGACGTCGGCTACATCAAGGGCTACCCGCCCGGCGTGCGCGAGAACGGCGGCCAATACACCCACGCCTCCGCCTGGGTCGCGCTCGCCTTCGCACGCCAGGGCGACGGCGACAAAGCCGTGGCCCTCCTCCGGATGCTGAACCCGATCGAGCATGCCCGCGGCGAAAAAGATTCCGCGCGCTACAAAGTCGAGCCCTACGTCATCGCCGCCGATGTCTATGCGCTGAAGGACAACGTCGGTCGCGGCGGCTGGACTTGGTACACCGGTGCCGCCGGCTGGATCTATCGCGTGTGGCTGGAAGAAGTCCTCGGCTTCAGACTCCGCGGCGACACGCTGTGTATCGATCCCGTGATCCCCAAAGCCTGGCCCGGTTTCTCCATGCGCTACCGGCACAGGAATACGATTTACGACATCGTGATCGAAAATCCCATGCAGGTCTGCCGAGGCGTCGCGCAGGTGGAATTGGACGGTGCCATCGTCTCCGACACGGCCATCCCGTTGCAGGACGACAGGCAGCCGCATTCGATCCGTGTCAGGCTCGGGCCTCTCCCTGCCCCCTCACGTTCAACGCCGCCGGACGCCGCGTGACTTTTTTTCCAGACGGCCAACGAACGACGCGTGGAATCCGCTAGTGTATGTCGCGGTGCGATCAAAACCGGACAGTGGGCATTCAAAACCGGACGGGTGTGCGATCAAAAGCGGACGCGGGTGGATGGGCTGGGCCGCACCCGCACCCGCACCCACGACTGCACCCGCCACGGGACGGGGACGCTCTTCGCCGCGCTCAATTACCTCGATGGCAAAATCTACAGCACCACCGCCGCCCGCCGCACCCACGCCGAGTGGCTGGCCTTCCTCAACGGGATCGAACGGCAGACCCCGCGCGCACTGGCCTTCCACCTCATCGTGGACAACTACGCCACGCACCAGCACCCCGCCGTGCGCGCCTGGCTGCAAAAGCATCCGCGCATGCATCTGCATTTCACGCCCTCGGGATCCTCCTGGCTCAATCTGGTGGAGCGCTTTTTCCGCGACCTCACCGTGGACGTTGTCCGCGAGGGCAGCTTCGGCAGCGTGCGCGCCTTGCCCCGAGCCATCGAGGATTATCTTGCGGCCCGCAACCTCTCTCCCAAGCGCTACCGATGGCGTGCCGAGGGCGCGGAAATCCTCCGCAAGATCAAGGCCGCACGCGCCAAGCTGGATTGTAAAGTTATTAAAGGGTCAGCACACTAGTAACGGTGCACCCAGTGGCCGCGATGCCACTGCCAGGTGCCGTACTCCCAGACCCACTTGCCGGGGATCCACCGCGCACCGGGGAATGGCGGACGGCCGACCACTTCGTAGCGCGGGGCCGGCGCATGGCGGTTCACGACGACGATCTCGGCGTGCCTGCGGTACGGCTCACGCACCACCACGGTCGGCTCGTGCCGATAGCCATACGGGTGATACGGATGGCGATGATAGCCGGGCGCGACGACCACCCCGGGCCCCGGAGGCGGCAGACATCCGGTGAAGATCGTGCAGACGGCGAGGGCGGCTAGGAGGATTTTCATGGGGTGAGATTCTGCGTTTTTGCGCGGCTGCGCGAGCAAAAAATCAAAGCGCGCTCACTTCATCCGATCGAAATTGCGCTGGAGAATCTGCCAGTCGGGAACGTCCGCGAGTTTCGCCCGCGCATCGCCGATGAGCTTCGCCTCGTTCGCGTTTTTCGTCGGGCGGTTCACTTTGAAAAATATGCCGAACATGCCGGGCCACGGCGCGTCGCAGAGTTTGTAGGCGGCGTATACGTCGGTCATGTCGTGCTCTGCGGAAATCTCCGGGAAGGTGCCGCCTTTGCGCGGGATCGCGGCGTCGAATGCGCCGGGGAAAAACTCCACGCACTCGCTGAGGCACTCAATGAACGAGAAGCCGTCGTGATCCATCGCGGCTTCCATCGTCTTGAGCAGGTGCGCGACATTCGTGGCGGTGCAGCGGGCGACAAAAGTCGCGCCGGCGCTGATGGCCTGCTTCATCGGATTGATCGGGCGATCGGTGCTGCCGCCGATGTCGGTCTTCGACTTGAAGCCGATGGGCGAAGTGGGCGAGGTCTGCTTTTTGGTGAGGCCATAGACGAAGTTGTCCATGACGACGTAGGTGAGCTTGATGTTCTTGCGCGCGGTGTGCGTGAAATGATTTC
>JANXZI010000575.1 GCA_025355595.1 Spartobacteria bacterium | reverse complement strand
GGAAAAGCTGATGTCGCTCCTTGTCGGCGAATTTCACGACCTTGTCTTCGATGGATGGACAGTACCGCGGGCCGGTTCCTTCGATTTTTCCTGCGTAGAGCGGTGACTTGTCGAGGTTGGTGCGGATGATGTCGTGAGTCCGAGTGTTCGTGTAGGTGACCCAGCACGGAAGCTGTTCCACATGGAACTTTCCATTCTTGGTATGATTTAGGGAAAAAATCTCGCCGCTCTTCATTGCAAGTCGCTCGGGCAAAAAGCTGAACGTCGTCGGCGGATCGTCGCCGACTTGTTTTTCGCACTTGGAAAAATCAATCGTCCGGCCATTTAGTCGGCATGGGGTTCCGGTCTTGAAGCGTCCGGTCTCCAGGCCGAGTTCGCGCAGCGAGTCGCTCAGACTGGATACGGCGTCGCCCATCCGCCCGCCTGGTTGATTTTTAAGCCCGACATGCAGGAGCCCGCGCATGAAGGTGCCTGTGGTCACGACTACCGAGCGGCAATTCACTTGGAAGCCCATATTGGTTTGGATGCCGCAGGCCCCATCTTCACTTGTGAGGATGCGGATGACGTTCGCCTGCATCAGGTCGAGGTGCGGCATCCGTTCGAGTTCCGCCTTCGCGCGGAATTGGTAGGCCTTCTTGTCGCATTGCGCACGTGGCGAACGAACACTCGGACCTTTCTTGCAATTTAGGAGCCGGAACTGGATCGCCGTCGCATCCGTGTTCAGAGCCATCACGCCGCCGAGGGCGTCGATCTCACGGACGATTTGTCCCTTCGCTTGGCCACCGATGGCCGGGTTGCAAGACATCTGGCCGACAGTGTCCAAGGACTGGGAGAAGATAACCGTCTCGGCACCGAGCCGAGCGGATGCGGCAGCCGCTTCGATGCCGGCATGGCCCGCGCCGATGACGATGACGTCGTATGTCTTTGGATGGATGAACATGGTTTCAAGTTACGTGCCTGCGTTGGGATCCGCTTCTTTGCCATCCCGATTCGGCTTGGCTACTCGTGGGCAGGCTCTCAAGTCAGCGACCCAAGCCTAGGGAATCAGATCTTCGAGAGAGCCCACCTGAATTCAAGTCGCGAGTTTTAATTTAGCGGCATTTGCCCACCAATGACAAGGCGATTGGCGCATTGGTCGGCACGAATGTTTGTGCTCAGTGACGTTGTTCGGACGGTGGATTCTATCCACATGTTCTACGTGGAACCTGGATGGTCGAGAATCCCGGCTTTTGAGCGGGGAAGGAGTTCTGCGAGTGTTGCTCGAAATTCCTTACCGTCCAGATTCACGCTGATGACTTCCATAGCATCGGAGAACTCTGACAAAACCTGCCTGCACGCGCCGCAAGGCGTGACGGGTTCTTTGGAGTCGGCCACGATCACGATTCGGCGGAACGAGCGGGCTCCGCTGGCTACGGCGGCGGAGACGGCATTACGTTCGGCACAGATTGTCAGGCCGTAAGAAATGTTCTCCACGTTGCATCCGCTAAAGATTTTGCCGCCATACGACTCGATCGCGGCTCCCACTTGAAAGTGGGAATAGGGCGCATGTGCGTGCTCACGAACCTTGCGCGCGACCTTCGCCAGCTTGGAAATGTTTTGTTTGTTAGGCATTGGAGGTTATATGATTGATATCGCGCATAACAAATTCCCATTTTTGGCCGCAGTTGTTTGTGAGATGGGAAGACGTAGCATTTCTCTGGCGTTGGAAATCTGTAACGAAAATCCGGTGAGAAGCAGAGTCGAACGGCAGGTGAACGCGGAAGTACGCAGAGTTTGCAAATTCATCTGCGTGCACTCTGCGATCATCTGCGGTTCCTTCCCGGATTTTATGCATTTTCGCAACACGCGTTGGGAAACTGAGAGGCTGTGAAAAGGTCCCAAGACAAGGTCACGCAAAGATGCAAAGAGGACTGGCCACACTGAATGCTTTTGTGTCTTCACGTCTTTGCTTGAATCGCACCTTGGACAGTCGCTCAGCAAAAAGGAAAAAGACCTGTCTGCGCGAAAGCTGCAGAATATTTGGTTGCGAAAAAAAGTCATCGGCACAGCATGGAGGCGTGGTTGCAAAGCCCCCCAAGTATCCTGGAAAACTCATCGCTGTCGAGGGGCTGGATGGATCGGGGAAATCCACGCAGATCTATCTCGTGAAGCGCTGGCTGGAGCTTTCCGGAGCGCGTGTGTTTTTCACAGAGTGGAATTCCTCCAGCCTTGTGAAGCCTTCGACGAGCAAGGGCAAGACGAGCCGTTCACTGACGCCGACAACTTTCTCGCTCATCCACGCGACGGATTTTGCGGATCGCTATGAGCGGCAGATTTTCCCGCTGCTGCAGGCGGGCTACATCGTGCTGGCGGATCGCTACATCTTCACGGCGTTCGCGCGCGATGTGGTGCGCGGGGTGGATTGCGACTGGGTGCAGCGGCTTTACAGTTTCGCGGTGCAGCCGGATGTGACGCTCTATTTCCGCGCGCCGCTGGAGGTCGCGCTGGGGCGTATTTTGGATGGCAGGCCGGAGTTGAAATTTCACGAGGCCGGCATGGACCTCGGACTGAGCGCGGACCCGTATGAAAGCTTCCGCATTTTCCAAGGGCGCATCCTCGAGCAGTACGAGATCCTCGCGCCGCGCTATCATTTCACCACGGTGGATGCGACGCGCGACATCCACGAGCAGCAGGCGGAGGTGCGCCGGATTCTGCGGAAGCAGTTGCGGCTTTCTGATTTCATGAAAAAGAAAGGACGCCGCTCCTAGTCCGATGCCCGCGCCGATGCACCAGCCGAATCTGCCCGGTCGCCTCATCCGCACCTTTGGCCGTCCGCTTGCGGAAATGGGCAGTTCACGTCTCGTCGGGCGGCTCTTCGCGATCGAGGGCGCGGACGGCTCGGGGCGCTCGACGAATATCAAGGCGCTGAGCGAATGGCTCGAGGCCAGCGGCTACGCGGTGCGGCACATGGGTCTGCGCCGTTCGCCGCTGCTCGCGCAGGACATCGAGCTCGCGAAGCAGTCGCGCCACCTCACGCGCACGACGATGGCGCTGCTGTATGCGACGGATTTTTACGATCAGCTCGTGCATGAAATCATCCCGGCGCTGCGCGCGGGCTACATCGTCCTTGCGGATCGCTACATTTACACGCTCATGGCGCGCGACATCGTGCGCGGCGCGGAATCGGAATGGACGCGCAACCTTTATAGCTCCGCGCTGATCCCGGACGCTGTCTTCTACCTCCAGGTGGATGCCGAGGAGCTCGTGCTGCGCAACTTTGAAAAAAACGCGACGCTCGACTACTGGGAGAGCGGCATGGATCTCGGTCTGTCGCGCGACATGTTCGAGAGCTTCCTGATCTATCAAAATCTCGTCCAGCGCGCCTTCGCCCGGATGCAGCGGCGCTACGGCTTCACCATCGTGAATGCCAACCGCGACTTTGCCAAAATCCAGCGCGAACTGCGCTCGCATCTGACCGCAAGTCTCGCGAAGGCCGCGAAGTGATCGGGTGCCCGCGAAAGGCGCGAAAGGCGCGAACAAAAACAGAACGGCCCAATGTGGCGTTCGCGGTGCGTCATTAGAAACCGATGGCGGAGAGAGGTCACGCGAAGGCGCGAAGACGCAGAGGAAGATGGTTTTCTTTGCGCTTCTGCGCCTTCGCGTGACCTTACTGCATCTCGGAAGCCCGCTTGCCGATGGTTTCGACAATGCACGTTTGATCCATGCCTGCGTTTCTTTTTTTGCGCGATTTTGCGTGTTTCGTGGGGCGCTCAGATTTTGCGATGAATCCGCGGTATGTGCGAAGTGATCCACGCCCGGGCGCGAAAGCTGCGGCTGTGCGGGGATTGAGGGTTGCGCTTTAATCGCTGCCCCGTAACGTCCACCGCACCATCCGCCGCGACTGTGCGGGCTCCACAAAATTTCACACCGACGAACCGCAACTCATGGCCACCGCAGTCACGACCACCGATTT
>JANXZI010000574.1 GCA_025355595.1 Spartobacteria bacterium | reverse complement strand
CTACAGCCCCGTCACCCGGCTCTTGTCGCGGAAGGCGATGACCTGCGGGCGGGCGGCGAGTTCGGTGAGGCGCTTGTCGAGATAGACCGCGGACTGCGTGGCGGCCTTGCCGAGGTCGGTGGTCGCGCCGAGTTCGCCGGCGAGGGTGCGGAGGATGGGCAGGGCCTCGGGGCGCTGCGTGTCGGCGAGCGCCTGCACGGCGGCCATGCGATAGACGGGGTGGGTGTTCGGTTCGCGCGCCCATTTCGGGAGCATGTCGAGGGCGACCTCGGGGTAAAAGCGCGCGATGCCGAAGAGCGCGTAGTGGCGCGTGCTCGGGCTGCCCTCGAGCAGTTCGCGCTTCCAGAAGTCCCACTCCATCCCCTCGGTGATGCCGTAGTAGCGCTTCGCAGCCTCGCGGCTGAGCGGCTCGATCATGGACTCGATGCGGAGCTGCGGGTCGCTGGCGATGGCAAAGGTCTCAATCTTCGCGCCGCAGTCGCGCAGGGCGTTCAGCGCGGCGATGAGGTCGGCGGTCTCGGCGCGGAAGGCGTCCGTGTTATGCTCGCCGGGCTTGTGGGCGGCAAATTTCGCGAGTGCGGTCAGCGGAAGATTTTCGGTGATGGCGAGCACCGCGGTCTGCATCGCCGGGGCGGAGAGGCCGTCGGCCTCCGTGGCCCATTTCAGGAATCCCTGGACGCGGTCGGCATTGTGATACGAAAGCTTGTACGGCGCATCGCCGACCAGGTTCGAGGAATGCAGCGCGGCGGTCACGAGCTTCAGCTCGACCGTGCGCGCGGGCATCAGTTCCGCACTCACGGCGCGGGTGACGACGACGCGGCTGCGCCCGCCCTCGAGAAGCTGGCCGAGGGTGACGGCGACGCGCAGCGGCGTGGGGCTGTTGTTGCGGAGCTGAACGGTCATGCGCTCGCGGCCATTGCCACGCAGCGTGGCCTGCACGATCCCCTGCTGCACCGCGGCGAGCAGGTCGGTCTCCTCAAATTCCACCTCTCCCAATTTCTTCACGGACGGCTCAGCGGCGGCGACCCCAGACGCGGAGAGGGACGGCGTGATCGGCGCTGGCGTGGCGGCAATGGCGGCGGGCGCGGGCTCGACCGGAACGGGATCCGGAAGCATCCCCGCAAAATCTGACTCGGGCACGATCAGCTCCGGGGCGGTGCTGCGCATGGCGACGAGGCCGGGACGCGCAGTATCGGGACGCGCAGTTTTCGCCGACATGACGGCGAGTGCCGCGGCCTGCGGCGCGTTCGGCACGCCGACGGGCAGCTTGTGGTAAACCTTGTCGGCGATCTGAAAACCGGACCAGCCGATCGCGGCGGTGAGACATGCGATACCGAGAGTTTTCGAGGAGTTCATGCCGGGATGCAGACGCACAGCCCGTGCCAGTGCCGCGGTTTATTCCAGCCGGGATTACCTGAACCTTCGGTAGTTGTCCGAATTTAGGAAGCCAGGAAGGGAACGGGAAGCAGAAACCAACAGAGACGCCTCGCGTACCTCTTCCTGATTTCGTGGAGTCCACATTCAAAATATGGACCCTGCCCAACCTTCGCTGGGTCCAACATTGGTTCAGCGTTCCGGAAAAAGCGAACGCCGACCCGGATTACCCCGGATCGGCGTTGCACTGATTGTTTTTCGCGGTGAACCGCGAGCGGCTAGACTGCCTTGTCGCCCGTCTCCTCCGTGCGAATGCGCACGGCCTGCTCGACGGAGCTGACGAAGATCTTCCCGTCGCCGATCTTGCCGGTCTTCGCGGCTTTCACGATGGCGGCGGTGGCCTGATCGGCGACACCGTCGGCGACCACGATCTCGATCTTGATTTTCGGCAGGAAGTCCACGGTGTATTCCGATCCGCGGTAGATTTCGGTGTGGCCTTTCTGGCGTCCGAATCCCTTGACTTCCGTCACGGTCATTCCCTCGATGCCGATTTCGGCGAGGGCGTCTTTCACCTCTTCGAGTTTGAAGGGCTTGATGATGGCTTCGATTTTTTTCATGGAGTCTGTTTGGTTGGTTTTTATGTGAAGGTCGCGGCCCGGACCGCACGGCTGCGCACAGCCCGGGCCGCTTTCCCCCTGCAAGACTTAGAGGACGTAGCCCTCTTCCTGATGGTCGGTGAGGTCGAGGCCGGTGGTTTCTTCCTCCGGCGTCGGGCGCAGGCCGATGACAGCCTTCACGAGGAAGGTGATGACGAGCGTGCCGACGATCGCGAGGGCGAGCGTGATGCCGACGGCCTTCGCCTGATCGATCCAGGCGGTGTGGCCGGCGATGGCGGCCGCGAGGCCGTTCTGTGTGGCCGGGTTCGCGTCGGCGATCTTGCCACCGACTGCGGCGAGGTTGCTCGCCGTGTTGCCGTTCACCGTGGAATCCGCGAGGAATCCGGTGAGCATCGCACCCATCGTTCCGCCGATCGCGTGGACGCCGAAGGTGTCCAGTGCGTCGTCGTAGCCGAGCTTGGCTTTCACCACCATCACGAAGATGTACGGGACGACCGCGGCGAGGACGCCGATGATCATCGCGCCGGTTGCGTTCACGAAGCCGCACGCCGGCGTGATGACGACGAGTCCCGCGACGATGCCCGAGCAGAAGCCGAGGATCGAGGCGTGGCCCTTGAGCGCTTTCTCCATCAGAGCCCACACGAAGCCGGCGGTCGCCGCTGCGAGCGTCGTGGTCATGAAGGCATTCGCCGCGACGCCGTCAGCGCCGACCGCGGAGCCGGCATTGAAGCCGTACCAGCCGACCCAGAGCATCCCCGTGCCGACCATGCAAAGCACCATGCTGTGCGGGGACATCTTATCCTTGCCGAAGCCGAGGCGCTTGCCGAGCAGGATGCAGAGGATGAGCGCGCTCCAGCCGGACGACATGTGGACGACCGTGCCGCCCGCGAAGTCCATCGCGTGAATGGCGGTCGCCGTCTTGTTCCAGACGCCATTCATCATGCCGGTGATGCCCCACACATGGTGCGCCAGCGGGAAGTAAACGACAAACATCCACACCGCAATGAAGGTCATGACGGCGCTGTATTTCATGCGCTCCGCGACCGCCCCGACGATGAGCGCCGGGGTGATGATCGCGAACATGAGCTGGTACATCGAGAATACATTCTGCGAGACCCAGTACGAGTAATCAGTGTTCGGTGCGGCCGTGACGCCCTTCAGGAAGAAGAACTCCGAGCCGCCGAAGAACTTGCCCAGCATGGTTCCGTCGAAACTTTTGCCGAAGACCAGCGAGTAGCCGAACGCCCACCACAGCACCGTGATGAGACCCGCGCACCCGAGACACTGGGCGCAGACGGAGAGCACATTTTTCCGACGGACGAGGCCACCATAGAAAAGTGCCAGGCCTGGGAGCGTCATGAAGAGCACCAGGGCGGCGCAGATCATCATGAAGCCATTGTGGCCGGGGCCCGCCGTACCCGCCGAGCCGAGGCCCGGCAGCAGGTTGCCTTCCTTATCCACGGGCAGGCCGAGATTACCGTCCTTGTCCTTGACCTTGTAATCGGCAAATGCCGCGCTCGGGTCGCTGTTCGTAAGGTAAGCCTCGACCGCCAGGAGGCGCTCGTGGATCAGCAGCTTCAAGTCTTCAGGCACCTTCTTCGGTTCTGGAGCTGCCTCCTCCTTTTTCGCCTCGTCTTTCTTTTCAGCAGGCGGGGCAGTGTTCGGCGTGGCGGCGGGATCCGCCGGGGCCTGCGCATGCAGGGTGGGTGCTCCGAGCGAGCCGAGCGCGACGACGGCCGCGATGGCAAGGCTGGAGATGATCTTGGTCAGTTTCATTCGTGTTGTGGGATGTGGTTTTGTTGGTTGATTGCACCGTTCTCGTCCTCGCTGTCGCAAAGTGCTCACAGGGGCGGCGCTCGTGCGTTGGCAGGGTTTGTCGGTTGGCGCGGCCCCCTTAGCAACGCCCATGCCAACCCATGCCAGCGACTCCACCCAACAGAGAAAAATAGTTCGCAGACCCCACATTTCCGCCCATTTCTGGCTGGCGAAAAACGTCCACCTCCGCGTTCGGTGGGCAAATCACCACAGCCCGCCGGGCCGGGGAGATGAAAGGATGCTCATCGCCTTCGTGCGTCGCTGCAAGGGGGCGGGCATCTGCTCCCCGATCCGTTCATATCCGCCCGCGTCGCGGAGGCCCGTGCATTCACTTTTCTCGCAGCCATTGAGCTTCAGGGTTCCATTTCCGCGCCGATTGATGTTCCATCCAGCCATGCCTTCATTCGACATCACCTCCGAAGTGGACACGCAGGAGCTCGACAACGCCATCAACCAGGCCCGCAAGGAACTCGCGAACCGGTTCGACTTCAAAGGCTCCAAGGCCTCCATCGAACTCGACGAGAAGGAATCGAAAATCAAACTTTCCGCCGAGGACGCGAGCCGGCTGAAGAGCCTGCACGACATCGTCGTCGGCAAGCTCTCAAAGCGCGGCGTGGACCTTCGCAATGTGGAGCGCAAGGACCCCGCGATCTCGCCGCTCGGCCACGCCACGCAGGATCTCGTGATCAAGCAGGGGCTCGATGGCGAGAAGGCGAAGGAGGTCATCCGCGCGATCAAGGAGAAGGGCCTGAAAGTGCAGAGCGCATTGCAGGACCGGCAGATCCGCGTGACGGGAAAAAGCCGCGATGACCTGCAGGAGGTGATCGCCTTCTGCCGCGGCTCGGAATTCGAGGTCGGGCTGCAGTTCGGGAATTTCAGGGACTAGCATCGGCCGCCGATCTGAGCCACGTCCCTGTCTTGGACGAGCAACAGCGGGCGCAGAAGACGGCCTGCCGGGAAAAATTCATCGGCATTCCTCCCTCTTTGCGCTCGGCGTCTCCGCGTTGAAACTACAGGCTTCGACGACTGAATAAGCCATTTCCGAAAACACCCTCATCACCCACTCCGCCATCGCATGAAATACACCTACGAACAGATCGCCAAAATGATCGACCACTCGCTCCTGCATCCCACGATGACGGATCGCGATCTCGAGGACGGCTGCCGCGTCGCCGCGAAATACGGCGTCGCGTCCGTCTGCATCAAGCCTTACGCCGTGAAGCGCGCGGTGGAATTGCTCGCCGGCAGCGGCGTGCTCGTCGGCGCGGTGATCGGTTTCCCGCACGGGAATTCCGCGACCGAATCCAAACGCTACGAGACCGCGCTCGCGTGCAAGGACGGCGCGGCAGAGATTGATATGGTCATCAATATCGGCAAGGCGCTCGGCGGCGACTGGGACTACGTGGAGCGCGACGTGCGTGCCGTCTGCGACGAGGCGCACGCACACGGCGCAAAAGTGAAGGTCATCTTTGAAAACGACTACCTCACGGATGGCGGCGCGGGCCTGGGCAGTGATGATTTCAAAATCAAGCTCTGCCACCTCTGCGAGCGCGCCGGCGCGGACTGGGTGAAGACCAGCAGCGGCTACGGCTTCGTGAAGCAGCCCGGCGGCAGCTACAACTACAAGGGTGCGACCGAGCATGACCTCGCACTCATGCGCGCCAGCGTCTCCGCGAAGGTGCAGGTGAAGGCCGCGGGCGGCGTGCGCGATCTCGATGGGCTGATCAACGTGCGTGACCTCGGCGGCTCCCGCTGCGGCGCGACGGCGACTGCCGCGATGCTTGACGAATACCGCCGACGCGAAGCCGCGGAAAAATCCGGCACGGCAACAGCCGCTCCCACCGGCACCCTCGGCCGCGGCGGATACTGAGCGGCGTTCCATTTTTCCACCGAGGCCCGCCCCAGCGGCGGAATGGAGCAAGAAACGGGATGAAAAATGGGTTTGGAAATGGAACGGGAAATGGTATCCGTTATGGCATGAAAACAACCCTCGACAAAGCAGGCCGCATCGTCCTCCCCAAGAAAGTCCGCGACAGGCTGCACCTGAAACCGGGGGCGAAATTCAAGCTCGAGGTCGTCGGGGAGAAAATCGAGATCGAGCAGGAAGCGCCCTCTGTCAAAGTCGTTCGCAACAGGCACGGGCGCCGCGTGGTTGTCGGATGGGAAAGTTTCGACGCCGCGAAAGCAGTCCGGCAAATGCACGAGGAGCTTGCGCAGCGCGTCTCGCACCGCGTCGACGACCGCACGATCGAACCGATCGCTCTCACCCGCGATGAGCCAGCACGAAGGGGCGGGCACGAGGCTGCGGTTGAGAGGTGGTTGAAACATCGGCTTGGTGATGAGCGAAAGAGCGAGGTCACGGGCCAGGCGTCGATCCCGCGTGTTCGTCAGATCCGCACCCGCGTGCGGTAGGGCCCTGTATCCGGTCGGCGGACCCGCGAGCAAGATCCCGCCTGTGGCCTCGCGGGCGAGGGACGCGATGAGGCGCGCGTGGGGATGAG
>JANXZI010000527.1 GCA_025355595.1 Spartobacteria bacterium | reverse complement strand
GGGCCGGAATAAGCATAAGAATAAGATTAGAATTAAGATGCTGTTCGCTTTCGCGTTGGCGTGCGTTGGCTTTTCACAGCCCGCTTCGCAGCGGGCTTGCGCGTTTTTTTGAAAAGCCGCGCGTGTTCGTCGAGCAGGTAGCGGTCGGTCATTCCCGAGACGTAGTCGCACACGGTGCGGTGCAGGCCGACCTCGTCCACACGGCGCGCGGTTGCCTCCCCGAGTAGCGCGGGCATTTTCAGATACGCGGCGAAGACATCGCCGAGCATCTTGCACGCGGCGCTGTTCGCACCGGCGACGCGCGGGTGGTAGTAGAGATTTTTGTAGAGGAATTTCCGGAGTTGCACGTTCGCGCGGCGCAGGGTGTCGCTGTAGGCGATGAGCGGCTTCGCATACGCGCGCACGTCATCGGCACTGCGCACGGCGGCGGCCTCTATGCGCGCGGAACTCGTGCGGATGACATCGGCGACTTGGCGATCGATCAGGCACCGGATGACATACGCGCGGAGTTCCGCGCCCTTGAGCTTTGGAAAATCGCGGCGCACCTGCTGCTCGGTGACCTGCCACGCTTCCAATCCCGCGAGCTGTTTCGGTTCGAGCAGCTTGAAGTCGAGGCCGTCGTCGAGATCGTGACTGTAGTACGTGATTTCATCGGCAAGGTTTGCGACCTGCGCCTCGAGCGAAGGATGCGCGGCACGCTTCCCGCCGGGCTTCGCGCTCTCGTAAAAGCGCGCGTGCTTCTGCAATCCCTCGCGCACCTCGTGGCTGAGATTCAGGCCGGGGAATTTCGGGTAGCGCAGCTCGATCACATCCACGATGCGCAGGCTCTGCTCATTATGATCGAAGCCGCCGTGATCGCACATCAGCTCATCCAGCGTCTCCTCGCCCGTGTGACCGAAGGGCGGATGCCCGAGGTCGTGCGCGAGCGCGATGGCCTCGGCGAGATCCTCATTCAGCCCGAGCGCGCGTGCGATGGTGCGCGTGATGTTTGCCACCTCGAAGGTGTGCGTGAGCCGCGTGCGCAGGTGATCGCCCGTGCCGTTAAGAAAGACCTGCGTCTTGTATTCCAGCCGGCGAAATGCGCGGCTGTGGATGACGCGCGCTCGGTCGCGCTGGTAGTCCGTGCGATGCGGATGCTTCGGCTCGGGATAAATCCGCCCCTCGGAGTCGCCGGATTTTTGCGCATAGCTCGCGAGCATCACGCGCTCCTGCGCCTCGAGTTCGTCCCGTGATCGGATCACTCGCGCTCCTCCTTCGTCTTGGCATCAATGTGCGCGATGTCGGCCTCGATCCGCCGCTGCATCGCGCGCGCTGTGGCGCGGATGATGAGCATGTCGAACACCGCCAGCAGCAGGCCCGCGATTGTGAGCCACGCGCAGAGCGCCCAGTATAGAAAGTAGAGCACGAAATGCTTCCGCGCCCACGCATCGGACATCAGCCACGATCCGGCGAACAGCAGGACCATCGCCGCGAGCATGATCCACAGCATGAGGTTCCGCCGCAGCCGCGTGTCGCGGAGGATGCCTTTCGTGAGGAGAATGATGGCGCGGAACATCGCGCAGACATTTCGTTTTCCCCATGCGTGCCGTCGAGCAAAGAAAGCGCCGCCGCCGATTCGTAGCTGCGCTTGTGAAAGCGCGGGCACGCTTCGATTCCACGGGGAAAGATCAGCCCGCGCTTTGACAAGCGCGGCTACGAACGATTTGAAAAAATTCCATTCGCCGCGGAACGAGATTCTGCGCGACAAGCTGCGCACCATGAAACTGCGGCAAAACCAAGTCTGGCATCTCGGCGGCGAATTCGTGCGCATCGTCGCGCTCGAACGGCTGGAGGTGAGCTACAAGGCGATCACGAATCTTGCGACCGGCGAGGGCAGACATGTGACCGCGACGAAGAAGGAATTTTGCCGGCTCATCAAGGGTGCGCGCCTGCTCACGCCGGAGGAGGAAAGCGGCTACCGCGCGCAGTAGCGCGCGGCAAAGCAGGCGAGGTTTCCAACCTCGCGCGGCGGGATGGGCGCAGGCGGCAGGATGGTGCGGAGCAAAAGACCGTCGTGAGTCCGCACGCCCTCCCCACCGCCTCGCAGCGCTCGCCCGCGCGACGTTGAAAACACTCGCCTACTTTCCCGCCGCGCGCTGCTTCCGCGCATCGAGGAACGCGGCGAAAATAAAAAGCCCGGCGGCCACGAAGATGCACGAGTCCGCGACGTTGAATGCAGGCCATGGGGCGGCGAAGCGAACATGCAGATCAAAGAGCAAAAAATCCACGACGTAGCCGTGGACAAATCTGTCCGTGACATTCCCGAGGATGCCGCCGAGCAGCAGCGGCACCGCGACGCGCGACGCGGCATCGGTGAAAACGTTCTTTTTCCACGCGACGAGCAGGCCGATGAATGCGGTGATCGAAATCACGATGAACACCCACGGATGATCGCTGAGGAAGCTGAACGCCGCACCCGTGTTACCCCAATGCACGATCTGAAACCAGCCGGGGATCACATCCGCATCGAGCGGCAGATGCGCGGTCTTCGCGATCACGTCGGGAAATTGCGCGAGGTTTTTCTCATCCGGCCTCAGCGCGTAGTGCGTGAAAATCCACCACTTCGTGAGCTGATCGAGCGCGTAGGCCGGCAGCGCGATGGAGGCGAGGAATTTCATGATTCTAGACTCAGGCGGCGACGGATGGCTTCCGGGCTTTGACGCAAATCGAGGACGGCCTGCACAAAAAGCCGCGCACCTTCCACAGTGTAAAAAATCCCAAACGGGTAGCCGCGCATCACGAGCCGTCGGAATGGCGCGACGAAAACCGGGCCGGACTCGGAATGCCCGGCCAACTGCCACACACGGTCGGCGATTCGCTGGAGAAATGCGTCAGCAGCATCGGGATCGCGGGCCTCGATTCGCGCAAAGATTTCAAACACATCGCGGTCCGCACCGGCGAGGAATGTCACTGCCGGCATTGCCGTAGCCGCTCAATGCGCTGCTTCACCTCATCCCATGTCACGGCTGTCTCCGGGTGCTGGCGGTAGTGCGCCATGCGGGCCTCCAGCAGTTCGACAATGGCCGCGTTGGTCGGCTCGTCATCGCGCGGCAGCCAGCGATCCCACAGCTCCTCGACGAGTTGCGATTGCTCGCTGGGCGAGAGCTTCTGCACGGCGGGAAGCGTTTCGAGAATCATGCGTGGAGCGTAGTCGTGGCGACGGTTGTTTGCAAACCCGCAGACGGCGTTCAGGCCGGCAGCGCTTCGTCGCAACGTGTGCAGACCTCGCGCGCGGTGAGCGGCTGGTGACGCCAGCAGCGCGGGCATTGCGGCTGTCCGCTGCGGATGACTGTCGCAACGGGCTCGGTGCCGGGCGCGAGCGTGAGTTCGCTGATGATGAGGAATTCCTCCAGCTCCGCTTTGTCGGCATTCAGCGCGGCGTGCTGCGCGTCGGCGATGTCGAGCGTGATTGCGGCTTCGAGTGACTTCGCGATGGTCTTCGCCTGGCGCGCGGGCTCGATGGCTTGCTGGTAAATTGCAGCGCGCAGTTTCAGCCACTCGTCCACTTTTGCTTCGAGCGCTTCGTCACGAAGCGCGGCATTGGCCTCGGGGAGTTTCTCGATGTGGATGCTCGTCTTCCTGCCGGAGAATTCCCACGCCTCGTCGGCGGTGTAGGCGAGGATGGGCGCGAGGAGTTTCGCCACGGCGTCGAAGCAAGCGTGCATAACGCTCTGCGTGGCGCGGCGGCGCGGACTGTTGGCGGCGTCGCAGTAGAGGCGGTCCTTCGTGATGTCCACGTAGAGCGCGCTGAGATCCACGGTGCAGAATTGGTTCAGCGTCTCGAACACGCGGCGGAAGTCATACGCCTCATA
>JANXZI010000511.1 GCA_025355595.1 Spartobacteria bacterium | reverse complement strand
GAGTCGTCCAGCCGAACAGACCGATGCCTGCAAAGATGAGGGGGAACCGGGAGCGCATCGAGGCGATTCGCAGCAGCCTATTTTTCCTTGATGAGCACTTTCATCGCCTCACCCATCGCCTCACCGATGAGGTAATAAGTCTCCGCATTCGTATTCCAGTGATAGCCCTGCCCGCTCGGCGACTGCTCCTGCGTCCGCCAAAATGCACGCGTGGCGACAAAGGCGACATTGCCCTGGAACTCCGCGTATTCCGCCACGGCAGCCTGTGCCTTCATCAGTGACAGCGCGCGCGGATGCGTTTCCGTCGGGCCCGTCATGCCGGTCTCTGCGATGACAAATGGCAGCGCCGGCAGGCCGAGTTCCTTGCGCATGTCTTTGATGAAATGCGCCATGTTGCTCTCGTACTCGGCGTTGAACTTGTCGTTGATCCGATCGTTCCACCCTTGGTGCCAGCCGAAACCCACGATCTCGTAGCGCCCGTCGCTGCCGGGCACGAACTCCTTCACTTTCGCGAGCGCCGCCTTCGTGAGCGACACCGTCTCGCGATAGTATTTTCCGACAATGGCAGGATCCTGCGCGAGGGCCGCATCTGTTTTTTCGCCGAGCGAATACGGCAACTTGCCCGCACTCGGCGGACGGAAATCCACGGCGAGGCTCTTGCCGCCCCACGCGCATTTGATCAGCAGCAGCGGCTCCTCGATCGCGTCGCCCATCACCCAGCCGAAGCCGAGTTCCGGCCCGATGCGATCCTCCTTCGCGCCATAGCCGACCGTCAGCGGCCCCTTGCGATCGAGATAGGAAATCCACACATCATCCCGCGTCCGCCACTTGCCGCCCGCATCCGCGAGATGTTTGAAATGCGCCGCCGTCACCGTATCCTTCACGAGATACTCGAGGCTGCCCTTGCCGCCATTCCGCTTCGCATCCGCGGCGATAAACCCCTGCCCCTCCATGTTCGACTGCCCGGCAAGGATAAAGACCTTCACCGGCTTTTTCGGCGCGTCCGCAGCGTGGAGCGGAAAGGTGTGGACAAAGGCTGACGCTACGAGCAGGAGAAATCGTCTCATGGATGGCTCATGATTTGAGATGAGCGCGCGCGGCTGGAAAACCTTTGCGTGTTTCGCGGCGACTCCAGCGATTCCGGCTTGTTCCTTGACCTCGTAGGATAACGAGGCTGGCCGATTTGAGGCAGATCAACAGGTGCGAGGAACGAGGAACTGATTATTCGTTTTTATCGCCGAGATGTTCCGCATGCTCGGAGGACGCGCAGCGTGCCTGAGTGTGCCGTGCGTTTTTGGACGCCAAAGGCGGGCGATGCTTGCGAATCACACTGGGCCCGTCACTTTCAGAACGCGTCTCACTCTCACCAACCGACCCCCCCATGTCCCACCGCCTCCTCCTCCAGGATGTCCGCAAGAGTTTCGGCGCGACGGCGGCTTTGCGGGGTGTTTCGCTCGCGGTGGCGGAGGGCGAGGTGCATGCGCTCATCGGCGAGAATGGCGCGGGCAAGAGCACGCTCATGAAAATCCTCAGCGGCGCGCACGAGGCGGACGGCGGGCGCATCGAACTCGACGGGCAGCCGTTTGCGCCGCGCACTCCGCACGAGGCGCGGCGCGCGGGCGTGGCGATGATTTACCAGGAGCTGAACCTCGCGCGCGACCTGAGCGTGGCGGAGAATATCACGCTCGGTGCGGAGCCGTCGCGCTGGGGCTGGCTGCGGCGCGACGCGATGCGCGACACGGCGCGGCGCGCTCTCGCGGAACTCGGCCACGCGGACCTGCCGCTCGATGCGCCGGTGGCTTCGCTCTCCATCGCGGAGCAGCAGCTCGTGGAAATCGCGCGCGCTCTGGCGGGCGAGCCGCGCGTGATCATTTTCGACGAGCCGACGAGCAGCCTCACGCAGGCGGATGCGGAGCGGCTCTTCGCCGTCATCGCGCGGCTGAAGGCGCGCGGCACGGGCGTGATCTACATCAGCCATTTCCTCGAGGAATGCCGGCGCGTGTGCGACCGCTTCACGGTGCTGCGCGACGGCGAGAGCGTGGACTCGGGCACGATGGCGGAGACGCCGCTCGCGGACATCATCCGGCTCATGGTCGGGCGCGAAGTGAGCGAGCTGTATCCGAGAATCGCG
>JANXZI010000510.1 GCA_025355595.1 Spartobacteria bacterium | reverse complement strand
TGGCCGGACGGCGTCGTGCTGCATCAGCGCAAAAAAGAAGTGCCGGGACTCGCCGACATGCGGCTGATTCCCGATCGCGCGCCGACCTCGCTGCGGGATGCGGCGGTGACGGCGGACAAGATTCTCGAAAAGGAAAATGCGGCAATGAAAGGCGCGAAGCCGCGGGTGACCGCGGTCGTGGATGACTACGCATTCCTCCGCCGCGCGACGGTGGATCTGATCGGCCGCATCCCGACGATGGAGGAAGTCGCAGAATTTGAAAAGCAGCCGGCGGCGGGGCGGCGAGAGAAGCTCGTGGACAAGCTGCTCGCGCAGCCGCGCTTCGCCGAACGCTGGACGGTTTTCTTCGCGGACATGCTGCGCATCCGCTCAAAGGCCGAGGGCGGCGGGCAGTTGCTCGCCTACGTGAACCGCAGTGTTGCCGAGGCGAAGCCGTACGACGCGATGGTGCGCGAACTCATCTCGACGAATGGCCGTCCCGAGATGGCCCCCGCCGTGGGCTTCGTGCTCAGCGACGCGGCAAATCCGATGGCGCTCGCGGGCGCGACGGCGCAGGTTTTCCTCGGCGTGCGGCTCTCGTGCGCGGAGTGCCACGACCATCCGTTCGACGACTGGAAGCAGACGGAATTTTACCAGCTCGCCGCATTTTTCGGCCAGACGAAGCGCATGGAGAGCGGCAAGAAGACGAAGAAAATCTACACCACCGAAGGCGAGGAAATGACGGTGAAATGGCCACCGGAGCGCGAGCAGACTCCGAAGCGCGATGGCGTCACGCCGAAGTTTCCGTTCGAGATGGTCAGCTTCAAGGCGAAGCCGCACTACATCGCGCGCCTCGATGATCTCCGCAAACCGAAGCCCGCCGATCCTGCGCTCGCGAAAAAGGCGCTCGATGATCTGGTGGACGCTGCGGATCCGAAGGCCGCGATCAAGGCGAGCCTGACGGGAGCCGATGTGCTCGCCGAGGCGATCGCCGCGGGGCACAAGCTGGATTATTCGAGGACGATCTATCGCGACAGCGATCTGCGGAAGCAGCTCGCGGGGATGATCACGGACCCGCGCAATCCGTATTTTGCCCGCGCCTTCGTGAACCGGGTGTGGGCGGAACTTGTCGGGCGCGGCTTCGTCGAGCCGCCCGACAATTTTTCGCCCTATAACGACATGCGGCACCCGCAGACGCTGCAATTTCTCGCGCAGGAATTCACCGCAAGCGGCTACGACCTGCGCTCGCTCGTGAAGATGATCATGCTCACGACGACGTACCAGCGCGGCCACATGCCCGCGGGTGCCACCGTCGGCGAAGTCGCGCGCGCCGAGGAGTCGTTCACCGCGACGCGCGTGCGCCGGATGCTCGGCGAGGTTCTTTTCGACAGCGTCGCTGCCGCGGGGCATGTGCAGGAATTCAAGTGGCCAGAGGGTGCGAACCGCCGCGAAGTGAAGCGGCAGATCCGCGTCCCGCTCGCGGCAGCAGCGACCGTCGCCGCCGCCGGGAACGATCCCGACAAGGAAAAAGATCCGGCCATGATGGCGATGAAGCCCGCCGCGGGAGCCGCACCGTACGACATCGAAAAAGGACAGAAGCTCGACTTCGACGCGCTGCTGAAAGTGGACGCGGACAAGGTGGACGCCTCCGCCGAGGCGCGCGTGCTCGCCGAGTCGAAGATGGATCTGGCGAAGCGGCAGAAGCAGGAGGACGACGCGACGGAGGCCGCACGCCAGGCACGCCTCGCGGCGCTGCGCTCCGGGCAGGCCGAGCGTTTCCGGCTCGAGACGATCACGGAGACGATTGACGACAATCCAAAATTCGACAGCACGTTCCGCATGGCCACGCCCGCGCCGCCGTCGCATTTCGTGCGCGTCTTCGGCCAACCGTCGCGCGACGGGCTCGGCGAATTCCGCGATGAGTCGCCGTCGCTGCGCCAGGAACTCCTGATGCTCAACGGCAAGGCCACGCACGAGGCGTCGCGCGTGGGGCCGCTCGAACCCGTCTTCGCGCTCATTGCCGATCCGAAGGCGAAGCCGGATGCCTCGATCGAATTTGCCTACCGCGAAATCCTCACACGCCGTCCGACCGCCGGGGAAATTTCAGAGGGCCGCGAAGTGATCCGCACGGCTGGCGCGCCCGCGGAAGGTCTCTCGGATCTGCGCTGGGCGCTCTTCAACTGCCACGAGTTCCGCTATCTTCCCTGATCCATTTTTCACTCCGAAAATCCACCACCTGAACCCTACACGACCATGAGTTCCTGCCTCGACTACAACGTCTCCCGCCGACGATTCCTCAGCCAGTGCGCTGGCACCGCCGCGCTGCTCGGCATGCCGATCCACCGCCTGCTCTCCGCCGCCGGCGCGGACCACGCGGCGAAGGCCGAATCCGTGATCCTTTTCTGGAATGGCGGCGGCATGAGCCACATTGATACGTGGGATCCGAAGCCGGGCCGGCCCGTCGCAGGCGAGTTCGAGCCGATCAAGACCAGCGCCGACGGAGTGCAGATCAGCGAGATTTTTCCGCAGCTCGCAAAGCAGATGCACCACTGCTCGGTCATCCGCTCCATCGCGGGGACGAATGGCGACCATGGCCGCGCGACCTATGAGCTGCAGACGAGCCATCAGCAAAATCCCGCGCTCGTGCATCCGGGCATGGGCTCGTTCGTCGTGAACGAACGCAACACGACCAGTGACCTGCCCGCGTACATCAGCATCGGCGGCATGGCACCGCGCGCGGGCTACCTCGGGCAGCGCTGCGAGGCGTACTACGTCGGCCTGCCGGGCGAGCGCGACCCGTATCTCGCGTTCCCGGACGGCATCAGCAAGGTGCAGGGCGAGCGCCGCCTCGAAGTCCTCGCGAAGATGAACGCGCGGTCGTCGCAAAAGCTCGGCGTGCGCGAATACAAGGAGGCGGAAGTCGCGCTCAAGGACGCCGTCACGTTGATGAAAAGCCCCGCGCTCTCGTCTTTCAACCTCGACAAGGAAAACCCGAAGACGCTCGAACGCTACGGCCAGACCGAATTCGGCCGCGGCGCGCTGCTCGCGAAAAAGCTCATCGAGACCGGAGTGCGTTTTGTGCAGGTGAATCGAGGAGGCTTCGACAATCACGCGGACATCTTCCCCGCCATGCGCAACCACGGCTCCGTGATGGACCCGGCGATCGCCTCGCTCATCGAGGATCTCTCCGCCTCCGGCCGCCTCGAAAAAACGCTCGTCCTCGTGATGAGCGAATTCGGCCGCACGCCGAAAATCAATATCGGCGCGGGCCGCGACCATCACGCGAAGGTGTTCAGTTGCTTCATGGCCGGCGGCGGGATCAAGGGCGGCCAGGTGATCGGTTCATCCGACGCCGACGGCATGGAGCCGAAGGATCGCCCCGTGCAGGTGCCCGACCTCCACGCGAGCGTCTGCCACGCGCTCGGCATCGATCACACAAAGGAACTGACGACACCGCTCGGCCGTCCGATGAAGCTCGTGAAAGAAGGCTCCAAGCCCGTCATGGAACTCTTCGGCTGAGCCGGCGGAGATTCGAAAAAGTGCTTAGGGAGGTGGAATCTCGCGCAAGTTCCCGGTGGGACGCGAAGCTGCCGCGGCGAATTCGAGCCGCGCAGGTTCCGCGAGAATTGCGGCATGCGGTGAGCCGCGTCCGTTTCGCGACGCGGGCCGCAGCTTCTCCAGCGCGAGGTAGATGACCGGCGTGGTGAGCAGCGTGAGGATCTGCGAGACAATGAGGCCGCCGATGACGGCGATGCCGAGCGGCTGGCGGAGTTCGGAGCCGGCACCGTGGCCGATGGCGAGCGGGATGGCGCCGAAGAGCGCGGCGAGCGTAGTCATC
>JANXZI010000395.1 GCA_025355595.1 Spartobacteria bacterium | reverse complement strand
CGCCGGGCCGCGACAAGGTGGATGCCGGGAAGGCCGCGGTCGCCGCCGCGCTGAAAAATATCGAGGACACGCGCGTGCAGTACCAGAAAGCGATGACCGCGCTCGGCAACGCCAAGGCCGCCGCGCCGAAACAAATCGCCGACGCGGAGAAGGCCGTGGCAGCGGTGGATGCCGACATTGCGAAGCTCCAGCCCGGCAAATTCACGCCGTCGCCCGAGGCGATCGCGAAGGTCGCGACTTTGCAAAAGACCTACGAGGCGATTGCTCCGCAGCTCGAGCAGCTCCGCGCCGCGCGTGCGAAGCTCAAGGACGGGACGCCCGACTTTGCGAGGGCGACCGCGGCTGTCCAGACGAAGAAGGATGAGCTGGCGAAGGCTGAGGCCGATCTCGCCGCCGCGAAGGCTGCAACCGCGGGCGCGGCTCCGACCGAGGGAGAAAAGGCGCTCGCCGCCGCCAAGTCCGCGCTCGATGCGGCGAATGCGCAGCTCACGGCGTCGCAGGGCGGCGTCGCACGCTGGAAGCGCGCGCAACTTTACCAGACCGTCTTCGACGCAAAACAGACCGTCGCGGAGAAGCAGGCGAAGCACGACGACCTCGTCGCGACGGCGAAGGATGCATTCCGGCAGGTCGAGTTGGCGAAGCAGGGCATCGTAAATGCGGAGAAGACCGTCGCCGACGGGCCGAAGAACATCGCGGAAAAGGAGGCGGCACTGACCAAGGTGAAGGCGGAGGCCGATGCCGCCGCCTCCGAACTCGCGAAGGCCGAGAAGGCGATCGCGGATCACAAGGCGAAACCGCCGGAAGGGAAGCTGGCTGAGGAGATGAAGGTGGTGGCAGCGGAGGTGGACACCGCGAGGAAAAAATTCGAGGCACTCGATGCGCAGCGCAACAAACTGGGCGAAGACCGCATGAAATTCCAGCCGGGCACGCCCGAATACACGAAGATCAACGAGGCCCGTCAGGCGCTCAAGCCGGCGCACGAAGCTGCGCGTCTGGCGCTCGAAGCCGCGCAGACGAAGCAGGTGGCGAAGCCCGGCGAAAGCCCGGTGCCGACGGAACTCACCGAAGGCGTGAAGAAGGCCGAACTCGATGCGAAGATCGCCTTGAAAAAAGTTGCGCCCGCCGAGAAGTCCGTCGCCGCTGCGCAGAAGGAAATCGAGGACGCGAAGAAACAGGCCACGGAGCTGAAGGGCCGCATCGCGCAGATGGAAAAGGACGCCGTGAAGACGAAGGCCGACGCGGAGAAAGCCGCCGTCGCCGCCGCAAAGGAACTCGACGTGGCGAAGGCGGCGGCTGAGAAACTGCGCGCGCAGTACGAAGCCGGCAAGAAGGCAGGCGCCGCGCCGGCGAAGCTCTCGCAGAACTGACCATGGAGGCGGGGTTGGAAGCCTCCTGCTTTGCGCTGCGCACCTGCATCACGCCACTGCCCTGAGCTGCTCGCGCGTGCGGGCGGGGAGGCGCATCTCGAAGGTCGCGCCGGCCTTGCTGCTCCGGTGCCGGAGCGTGCCGCCGGATTCCTGCGCGCAACTCAGCGCCACCGCCAGTCCGAGCCCGGCGGCGTGATTTTTTTTCTTCGTCGAAAAGAACGGCTCGTAGATCCGTGGAGCGTCCGCATTGCGGATGCCTGCGCCGTCGTCGCTCACCTCGATCTTCAGCCACTCGCAGTCGCGCGTGGTGACGCCCCCGAGGAAAAGCTCGGGCTGCTCCGCGCCTTTTTCCGCGCTCACGCGGATGGTGACGCGCGAATACGCCGCCTCGCACGCGTTGCGGACGAGCTCGACGATGGCGAGCTTCACACGCGAGGTGTCCACGCACATGGCCGGCAGGTCGCCGGGGCATTCGACGGTGAGCTGGACTTTCGGCGTCCGAAGCCCGTCGAGAGTCGGGGCGAGCTGACGGAAATAGTCGGCGGGATTCACGTCGCGCGGCGAGCCGGACGCCGGGCGGGTGATGGCATTGATGCGATCCATCAGGTCACTCGCCTCACGCGCGCCTTCGCTGACCCGCGTGAGGCCCTCCTTCGTCACGGGGTTGAGCTTCTGGTCGTCCATGAGCATCCCGAGGTAGCCGTGAAAGAGCGAGAGGATGTTGTTCATTCGGTGGGCCAGGCCGCGCACCAACTGATCCTGAAATTCGGAGAAAACGAGTTGCATCGTGTTTTAGCTAGCTGCCGTCCATAGCAGCCCTCGTGCGCGATTCCGCAGGAGCGAAACATTTGCGCGACAAAACGGGGAATTAATCCGCTCGTGGTGCGGAGGACGGCGCTTGCGAGCTGACTTCGCCTGCCGTCATCGTGCGCAGGCTGCCGTCGGCGAGGCGGAGGAGGAGGTTGCCCTCGGCATCCAGGGACTCGGCGTGGCCCTCGAAGGAAGTGTCCGCCGATTCGAGACGGATCCAATTTCCGAGGATGGAGCTGCGGCGCGAGGCTTCGGCGAGGATGCCGGGAAAATGGGCCTCCACGGCGGGCAAACGCGCGGAGAGTTCGCCGACGATCTCGGCCGCGAGCGCGCTGCGATCGAGCATGCGTCCGGTGATTTCGCGCAGCGACGCGGCGCGGTGTGCGATGTCGGCGGGCATGGCGTCGTGGTTCACATTCAGCCCGATGCCGACGACGGCGAACATGCCGCGCGCAGCGTCGCTCGCGCATTCGGTGAGGATGCCCGCGACTTTTTTTCCGGCGAAGAGGATGTCGTTCGGCCACTTCATCTGCGTGCGCAGCCCCGTGGCGCGCTCGACGGCGGCGGCGACGCACACGCCCGCCCACGTCGTGAGGCGCGGCCAGAATTGCAGGGGAAACTGCGGCCGCAGCAGCAGCGAAAACCACAGGCCCGCGTGCGATGAGGAATCCCATCGGCGGCCGAAACGCCCGCGGCCTGCGGTCTGGTGCTCGGCGAAGACGAGCAGTCCACCAGGGTGGCCTTCGCGGCCGAGGCGCGCGGCGACGTCGTTGGTCGAGGAGGTTTCCTCGAAGGTGAGCACCTCGCGCACGAGGGCACTTTCACCGATGCGCGCATGCACATCGTCGGCGATGAGGCGGTCCGGCGAGGCGAGCAGGCGGCAGCCGTGGCCGGGCTTGTCCTCGATGTCAAAGCCCGCGCCTCGGAGCCGCGCGAGTGCGGCGGCGATTTCATTGCGCGTCACGCCAAGGGCTTCGGCGAAATCGCCAGCGAGCAGATGGACGGCGGTCGCGCGCAGTTCGCGCAGGAGCCGCGCGTCGAGCGGCAGCGCACTCATGCCTCCGTGAGTTCGAGCGAAAAATCCACCGCGGGCGCGGAGTGGGTGAGCGCGCCGACGCTGATGAAATCCACGCCGGTCGCCGCGAGGGAATTCACGGTCGCGAGCGTCACGCCGCCGCTGGCTTCGAGCAGCACGGGGCGGTCGGCGCGGAGCTTCAACGCTTCGGCAAGCTGCGCGTTGGACATGTTGTCGAGGAGGATGACATCCACGCCGTCGAGCGTGAGAAAGTCGCGCACCTGCTCGAGCCGGTCGGCCTCGATCTCCACGCGCACACCGGGATGCTCCTCGCGGAAACGGCGCACATTTTCGCGGAGCTGCGCGAGCGTGGTGCCGGCGGCGAGGTGATTGTCCTTCACCATCACCATGTCGAAAAGCCCGATGCGATGGTTCGTGCCGCCGCCTGCGAGCACGGCGGATTTTTCCAGCGCGCGCAGGCCGGGCGTGGTCTTGCGCGTGTCGAGGATTCGCGCGCTGTGCGGCTTGACGGCCTCGACGAAAGTGCGCGTGAGCGTGGCCACGCCGCTGAGGCGTTGGATGAAATTCAGCGCCGTGCGCTCTGCGGTGAGGATGCTGCGGACGCTGCCGGAAATTTCGAGCGCAGTGTCGCCGGGCCGCAGCGCGTCGCCGTCATTTCGCACGGTGCGCACGGCAAGCGTCGCATCCACGAGCGCGAAGGCACACGCCGCGGCGTCCGTGCCGGCGAGGACGCACGGCTGCTTGGCAAAGATGCGGGCCTTTCCGCTGCGCGCAGCGTCCACGAAATACGCGCAAGTCAGGTCGCCGTCGCCGATGTCCTCCGCGAGCGCGAGCGCGACGGGGTCGGGAATATTTTGAATTTTGAATTTTGAATTTTGAATTTCGTCGGGCACGGCGGCGGGACGGTTATTCGTGCGCGACTTGTGCGGCGTGCGCGTGCGCGTGCGAAAGGCTGTGGCCGCGGACGAATGTCTCCAGCACCGCGTGCGGACCACCGCGGTAGATGCAGAGCGCAAGCATGTCGTCGGGCGTGAGGTCCTCGATCTTCGTCTCCGCGCCGCCGTACGGGAGCAGCGCGGCGAGATCCATCACGGTGATGTCGGCCTCCTTGCCGGCGTCGAGACTGCCGATGATGTCGCCTTTTCCGAGGACCGCCGCCGCACCCTGCGTGGCGAGGTGCAGCGCCTCGGCGGGCGAGGGAACCGCGACATTCTGCTCGTAAAAACTGCGCGCCTTCTGGCTCTCGATGGCGCTGCGCATGACCTGCCAGAGGTTCAGTTCCGGGCCGGCGGCGACGTCGCTGCCGAGGCCGACCTTGATGCCTGCCGCGAGATGTTCGCCGAGGGGCATGATGCCGCTGCTGAGGTAAAGATTCGCCGTGGGACAATGCGCGATCGAGGTGCCGGTGTCCGCGAGTTCGGCGCGTTCGCGCGGGGAGAGGTGGACGCAGTGCCCGAGGATCGTCTTCGGCCCGAGCAGGCCGGCCTTGTCGTACACATCCGTGTAGTCCTTCGACTTGGAAAAAAGGTGCCGCACGCGCTCGCACTCCTCGCGGTTTTCGGCGAGGTGCGTCTGGATGTGGCAGCCAAATTCCCGCGCCATCTCACCCGCCGAGCGCATGAGCCGCTCGCTGCACGCGAGGGCGAATCGCGGGCTGAACGCGTATTCGAGCAGGCCGTCCGCCTCGCCGTGCCACTTGCGGCAGAGGCGCTCGCATTCCAGCAGCGCGACGCTGAGGATTTTCCTCGGCTGAAGCGTGCCGTAGGTGCCCACGTCCATCATCGTCTGCCCCATGATGATTCTCATGCCGGATGCAGCCGCAGCCTCGAACGCCATGTCGCACGAGTCCTCGTAAATCGCCGTGTAAACCGCCGCCGTCGTCGTACCGTGCCGCGTGAGTTCTGCAAAAAATTCGCCCGACTCCCGCGCGCTGACCTTGCCGGTGAAGCCGCGCTCCTTCGGATAAATGTGCTGGTGCAGCCACTCAAGCAACTGCCCGCGGCCCCGCGCGACCACGGGGTACTGCGGCAGGTGCGTGTGGAGGTCTATGAGGCCGGGAAAAATGATCGCGCGGTCGGACTGCTGCCAGTGGATCGGCTGCGGGCGGTGCTTCCTGCCGAGGAACTGAAAGCTGCCGACCTCGGTGATGCGCCCGTCGCCGATGATCACAGCCCCGTCGCGCCAGGCGCGCAGCTTGCCAAATTCCGGGGCGTCAATGACGCAGCCACGGAGGCCGAGCAGAGTTGTCTTGGGTTCCATGAAGGGGCGGGAGGTTACCGGGAGTGGGGCGCGGGGTCAATGCGGTCGGGCCGTGGAAGTGTCCTCATTAGAAATTGGAAGTTGGACGTTGGAAGTTGGAAGTTGGAGCCTGCCGCAGGCACCTCGGGTTGGCGTGGAAGTGTCCCGAGGCCGCTGAATCCGCTGCGCGGGGCGGGCACCGTTTCCCCCCCCCGGAACCGCCGCTTCCCCCTGAAAAGATGCCGGGCCGCCCGCGGACTCCCACCGGAGTTTCACGAGCGGCCCGAACCACCCTAACACTTGTAACGGTATCTATGACCGCGCTCCCGGCGGGCCGTTCAAAAGATTTTTCAAAAAGATTTCAGGCGCGATATTTTCGGGCGAGATCCCCGATTTTGGAACCACGAATGGACCGGAAAGGTCACGAATAATCCTGTCCGCGGCCAGAAATTTCATTCGTGATCCTTCGTGTCCATTTGTGGTTCCAAAAATGCCGGGCTTCACCGCATTTCGAGCGCCAGTTCCGCCGCGCCGATGATGCCCGCGTCGTTGCCCAGCGTGGCCGGAACGACCTTCAGTTGCTCGTGGAAAAGCGCGCTCGTCCGCTCGCAAATCGTCCGGCGAATCGGGTCAATGATGATGTCGCCCGCCGCCGCGATGCCGCCGCCAATCACGATCGTATCCGGGTTCAGCAGCCACACGCCGTCCGCGAGCGCCGCCCCGATGTCCGTGCCGATGGCATCCCAGAGGGCGATGGCGATATGGTCGCCGGCGTTGGCCAGCGTGGCGAGTTCGGCGGGCGTGCATTTTTCCAGCGGACGCTGCTGGCGGGAAGCCGTGTAAAGCCGTGCGGCGCGCTCGGCGATCTGGCGGTTGCCCACGTACGTTTCGAGGTCGCCGGGCGTGCCGTACACGCCGCGCGGGCCATGCGAATCAATGCTCATGTGGCCGATCTCGCCGGCGGCCAGACGAGAGCCGCGGAAGAGCCGGCCATCGAGGATCAGCCCGCCGCCGACGCCCGTCCCGAGCGTCACGCAGATCGCATTGCGCGCGCCCTTCGCCGCGCCGTGCAAAAATTCGCCGTAAGCCATCGCGTTCGCGTCGTTCTCGATCGCCGCGCGCAGGCCGGTCTTTTCGCGCAGCAGCGCGACGAGCGCGACCTCGTGCCAGCCGTGGACGTTCGTAAGCTCGTGGACGATGCCGGTGACGCTGTCCACAAAGCCCGGCAGCCCGATGCCCACGGCCTCGATCTCCGGATGCGCCGCGCGCATCGCCGCGATCACGCGCAGAAG
>JANXZI010000457.1 GCA_025355595.1 Spartobacteria bacterium | reverse complement strand
TCGAGCACATCGCTGCTCGTCATGCCCTGGTGCATCCAGCGGCACGCGGGGCCGGCGTAGCTCGCGACGTTTTCAAGGAACGCGATCACGTCGTGGTTCGTGCGCTTCTCGATCTCCATGACCTCCGCGAGGACGAACTTCGCCTTCTCGCGAATCGTCTTCGCGTCTTCTTTCGGGATGTGGCCGAGTTGCGCCTGCGCCTCGCAGGCGAGCGTCTCGATTTCGAGCCAGATTTCGTATTTGCGCTGTTCGGTCCAGATGGCCGCCATCTCGGGCAGCGTGTAGCGTTCAATCATGAGGGCGCGGAAGATGTGAGCCGCGCCCGCAGTCGGCAAGCTGGAAGCTGCTCCGTAGGCGCGAGCGGTAGCTCGCGGAGCCGTGCGCGCATTCCTCGTCTGTCGCGAACTTCCGTTCGCGCCTACGGGACTTGAAATGCCGTTCGCGCGGCTTCGAGCGCAGCGGAATGAACGGCACGCAGCGGGACGCCTGCGCGCTCGGCGACGGCATGGCAGCTCGCAAATTCCGGCGCGATTTGCAGCAGCCGATCGCCTTTGAACCCGAGCTTCACCGTCACCTCGCCGTGCCGCGTCTTCACCGTCTCGAAACGCCGTGTGAGTTTCAGCCGCTGGATTTTTTCCACGCGCAGGCCGAATGCGGTCGTCTCGGAGAAAATGATGTCGGCAATTTTTTCCACCGCGCCCTCGTCGCAGAGTGTGGAGAGCATCGTGCCGGGGCGCGATTTTTTCATCTGCACGGGCGTAAACCACACGTCGAGCGCGCCCGCGGCGAGAAGCTGCTGCATCACCGCGCCGAGCACCTGCGGTGAGATGTCGTCGAGGTTCGTCTCAATGCGCGCGACGGTATCAGTCTCGTAGCCGGGCATGGCGGTGCGGGTGAAAAATTACGCGAGTTCGCCGAGGACGGCACGGAGCACGTTCGGGCGGGTGGCGAGTTCGCGCGTGCCGAGGCCGTAGCCGATGCGCTCGATTTTCATCGCGGGCATGAGGCCGAAGCCCGCGGCGAATTCCGCGGCGATGCCCGCGCCGGTCGGCGTGATGAGTTCGTGCGGCTCGTCGATCTGGCCAAGCGGGATGCCTTTCAAAATTTCCAGCGTCGCGGGCGCGGGCACCGGGAAAGTTCCGTGCGCGCATTCCACCGTGCCGTGGCCGTCGTGCAGCTTGGACACGAAAATTTTCTCCACGCCGAGCGCCTCGATGCCGACGCACGCGAGCACAATGTCCGCGATGGAATCGAACGCGCCGACCTCGTGAAAGTGGACGTCCTCCACGTTCATGCCGTGGATTTTTCCCTCGGCCTCAGCGATGCGGTGGAAAATCCCGAGCGCATGTTTTTTCACAAACGGCGAGAGGTCGCTCGCCTCGATCAGCGCGCGGATTTCGCGATGCGTGCGGCCGTGGACATGCTCATGCGGGTGGTTGTGCTCATGCGCGTGCCGATCGCTGATTTCGTGCCCGTGGCCGTGCTCGTCGCAGTCGCCGTGTTCATGCTCGTGGCTGTGCGCGTGGGCGTGGCCGTGGTCATGCCCGCAGTCCCCGTGCTCGTGGGAATGCTCGTGCCCATGGCTGTGCTCGTGGCCTTGGTGCGTGTGCTCATGCGTGTGCTTCAGCGTCGCGTGCTCCTCGGCTTGCCCGGGTGCATGTTTGTGCTCCGGGTCGTCGTCGTGCTCGTGGTGATGATGCACGTGACCTTGCTCACCATGCTCGTGCGCGCATCCCGGGCCGTGCTCATGCTCGTCCTTGTGGTCGTGGGAATGTGCATGCGTGTGCTCGTGAGAATGTCCGTGCCCGTGCCCGCCCTGCTCCTGGTGCGTCGCGCCGCCGTGGATGTCGAATTTCACACCCTCGATGTCCTTCCGCTTCGCGCGGTCGTAGTGCATGTGGAAGTCGCCGAGGTGCAACTTGGCCAGCTCCCATTCGAGCGCACTGGGTTTCACGCCGAGGTCAATGAGCGCGCCGACCATCATGTCGCCACTGATGCCGGAGATGCAGTCGAGGAAGAGGGCTTTCATGTGCGGAAGTTGAGAGGTGAGTGTTGAGAGTTGAGTGGAGGCGCAGGCCGTCCGCATTTGCCGTGGTGAAAGCGGAGCCGTCGAGTGCGAAAGCTGCGCAGGCGTGCGATGCGCGCCTCGTAACTTTCAACACTCAACACTCAACTGCTTCCTCACCTCCGCGAGGCTCAGCGTCTTGTCGTAAAGTGCCTTTCCGATGATGCACCCGTACAGCGACGGAATCTTCGCGGCTCGCACCACATGCTCCGCCGTGCCCACGCCGCCGCTCGCGATGAGCTGACCGCCGAGCGGGACGATGGCGGCGTTCACGCGCTCGGTCTCGGGAAAATTCGGCCCCTGCAGCATCCCGTCCGTCGCGATGTCCGTGTAGATGATCGTCCCCGCGCCGGCTTTCACCGCGTTGACTGCGAGGTCGAGCGCGCTCTGCCCGGTCTCCTGCGTCCAGCCTTTCACGCTCACGATTCCGTTCTTCGCATCGATGCCCACCGCGATCCTCTCGCGGCCAAATTCACGCGCCATTTCGCCGACGAACTCCAGCGACTCCGCCGCCTTCGTCCCGAGGATCACGCGCGCCACGCCCGCATCGAGCGCGCGGCGGATGGCCTCCACGTCGCGGATGCCGCCGCCGAGTTCGCACGGGATGCCGACAGCACTCGTGATCGCGCGGACCGATTCGAGATTCTGCTGCGTGCCCGAGAACGACGCATCGAGATCCACGATGTGCAGCCAGTCGCCGCCTTCGCGCTCCCATTGCCGCGCAAACGCGGCGGGGTCGGACGAGTAAACGGTCTTCTGGTCAGCACGGCCCTGGCGCAGGCGGACGACCTGGCCGGACATGAGATCAATGGCGGGATAGAGGAGCATGAGCCGCGAAGAAGTGGCGGGGAGGTTTGCGCAAGGCAAGTATGCTCGCGCGGAATTTGCGGAAACGGCCTGCTTTCCCTCGCTAAAATTTCAGCCCCGCGCTCACTGCCAGCGCGTGGCTCCACCAATCGTAGCGCCCGTCCGCCACTACGGATGCGCTGCCGCTCACCGTGCGTTCCGTGCCGCGCGCCGTCGCTGCGGCGTCCTGATCCATCAGCAAAATCCCGTGGCCGAAAACCGAAACGGGCAGCAGGGCGAAAATCCAGGGGAGGGGACGGAGACGTGTGTTCATAAATCAGCGTTCCGCTTGAACCGCCACGCCCGCCATGCGACGCTCTGCCCATGAGCACCCAGCAGATCATCGAAGCAATCAAGGAGCTGCCACCCGAGCAGCGGGCCGAGGTGGTGCGATTTGCCCGGCGATACGAGACCGTGCCGCAACTCAGCCCCGTGGAACTTGGCGCGCTGGCGGATCGGCTTGCCGAAGCCACGGACCCGGCGGAGATCGCACGGCTGGACAGCGCGATCGTCAATGGCTTTTACGGCGCGAAGATTGATGCCTAAGGTCCGCCGCGCCGCCCTGCCGCTGGCTTTGCTGCGGCATCTCAATGAGCGCGTGCGCCAGAGGGAAATCACGGGAGCGCAGCTTCTCCTCCTCGCGCAATGGCTCGATGCCAACCCGGAAGTCCCGTCCGGGAAATGGTTCAGACGCTTCCCGGAGATGACCGTCTGCGGCCAGGGGGAACTCATCAAGACGTTCCTCCGGCTTGGACAAATCGCGGACGGCGAGGAAATCGCCTGATCGCCCACAGCGGCAGCCCCGCTCCCTGCGCGCAGGGTTCCTACTGGCCGAGTGCTTTCAGCTCGGCTTCGGCGAGCCCATATTCGTCATAGTCCTTCCGCTCCGTCGCGATGCACTTGCGGAAGTAACCGATGGCGGCGGCTTTGTCCTCGATGAGCAGCTTCTTCATCCCGCCGAAAAACCACGCTTCGCACTTCTGCCCGCTCTGCTTCTTCTATCAGTCCGTCCCTACTTCCCCGATAGACCAGGCCGACAACGGCGTCGGCCTCCTCTCGAAAATCGCCATGAAATAAAGGCGCACAGCCCGCCGCTCAGAGCAGCTTGGTTTGCTCGCCGCCTTTCTCTGCCTTTGCCTTCTTGTAGCCGGTATCCGGCTCGTAGTCGGGGTGCTCCGCGCGCTGCGTCTTGTTGAGCAATCCCTCGATGGTCAGCAACTGGAGCCGCGCATACTTCTTCCCGTTCTTGCTTTCGTAAAAACCCGCTGCCGCCGCTTCGGTCTGCATCGCTTTCGTCGGCGCGGTGAGCGTGAGGAAGAGGCCGATGTCCGCCTTGTCGCGCGCCAGCGTGGCGATGAGATCCTTCACCATCGCCGGGCCGACATTCTCGCCGCCTTTCACGCTGATGAGCATCGTGTGGACTTCCTTCCGATCCAGATCGCGGTAGTAGCGGATGCCGTCAATGCCCGTGTCCGCGCCCTTCTTCCTGCCCTGCCACGGCTGCGCTTCATCAATGAGCGACACGGCCCACCATTGGAATTGATACTTGTCGCGCCGGGCGAGGTCGCGCGCGCTTTCGAGGTCTTTGGGCGTGCCGATCACCTCGTAGCGCAGCCGCCGCTGCCCCTCCTCGCCGAAGTCCTCGGGGAAGGCTTTCTTCAAACGCGATTCGATCAGCGAGATCGCGAGGCAAGTGATGTCGATGCCGATCCACCGCCGCTTGAGCTTCTGCGCCGCGTGGACGGCGGTGCCGCAGCCGCAGAAAGGATCGAGCACCACATCCCCTTCGTTGCTGCTGGCGGAAATGATGCGCTCCAAAAGAACCTGGGGCTTCTGGGTCGGATACCCAAGTCGCTCGTCCGACGTTGGTCCCATGTTCAAATCGAGCCAGATGTCCTGCATCGCTGGTCCCTCCGCTTCATCAAGAAACTCAAGCAGCCCATCTTTGCGAGGACAACCATTGCGCTTCGGCAATATCCTGCCTTCCGCATAGAGACGCTCCAGTTCGACGAGGCTAAACCTCCACTGGCGATCCCTTCCGGGATGTGTCCCCCGCCATTCCACAGTTCTCGTCGGAGAGAAATGGGGAGCGGTGAGATTTTCCGCGCGGCAACGGCGGCCGTCCTTTTCGTGTTTGTAGCGCGCAAGTTGCTCGGGCGAATAAACGCCGCCTGCGGGATGGAAAACTTTCTTCGGCGTCTTGCTGTAAAAGAATATTCGGTCCGCGATGCGTCCATATCGTTGCGGGTCATTATGCGCGGTCGTGCGCTTCCAAGTGATCTCATTTAAGAAGCAGAGTTTCCCGAAGACCGCATCGAGCACGATCTTGAGATAATGCGAGGCCGTCGGGTCGCAGTGCAGATAGAGCGAGCCGGTCGGCTTGAGCACGCGGTGGAGTTCCAGCAACCGGTTCGCCATCATCACGAGGTAAGCCGTCATGTCGTTGCGCCCGAGGAAGCCGACGAGCGCCTTCATCATCTGGCCCACGTCCGTGTTCGCGCCGGTGAGCACTTCGTCGTATTCGCGCTCGGTCACCTCCGGCGTCCAGTGCCACGTGTCCTCGAACGCCTCGATCTGCGCGGCGCTGTAGCCGCTCTCGCCCGCCACAATCTTCGGCGACTTGAAGAGCAGATTGTAGTCGCGCTTCGAGTTGAACGGCGGGTCGAGATAGATCAGGTCCACGCACGCGTCCGGGAACGCGGTGCGGTCGCGCAGTACCTTGAGGTTGTCGCCGTAGTAGAGCCGGTTCATGCGCCGCGAAGTCCGCGGCCCTACCCGCCCACCGTGATCTCCACGGTATTGCTCCACACCCCCACTTGCGCGTCGCCGACGCGGTAGATGGCGCGGTATTTCCACTTGGTCGGGGTGGCGGGGAGCGGGGTGGTGTCGGTGTAGTTCGGCGTGGTGTCGTAGGTGAGGAAGACCCAGCCGGTGCCACGGTCCACCTGGATTTCGCAGAGGTCGAGGAACTGGCTGTTGCCGCCCCAGCCCCAGCCGACTTTGGCCTGGTTGCCCATGAGGGAGACATCGAGGACGGGCTGGATGGTGGCGAGGTCGGGGCCGGTCTGGGCGGCGCCTTCGATGCCGAGGGCCTGGCCGATGGTCTCGGTGTAGTTTTTGACGGCCTTGAGGCGCTTCACCAAGTCGCGGAAGCGCCGGACGATGCCGGCGGGGAC
>JANXZI010000447.1 GCA_025355595.1 Spartobacteria bacterium | reverse complement strand
TGATAGGTGCGTTTCATGTGTGGAAAGGGTTGTCAAAAAGAGCGCTCAGCATAGCGGCGGACGATGGCGTGTCAACCGTTTGGGGCGTGTTTGTCGCGGGCTGGAACACCGGAGGGCGCTTGCGCCCACTCTGCACTCCGGCGTGCCGGTTTCTCCAAAGCGCCGACGAAGTTGTTCGCGCCGATGGCGACTGCACTATTCCGCGCCCACGGTGTCCTTTGCCCCGGCGACCGCGTATTCGCGGTTGAGCTTCGCGATGACGGTGGCGGGGATTTCCGCGGGGCAGACGGCTTCGCACTCGTAGTAGTTCGAGCAGTTGCCGAAGCCCTCCTTGTCCATCTGCGCGACCATGCTGAGCACGCGGCGCTGGCGTTCCGGCTGGCCCTGCGGCAGCTCGGCGAGGTGCGTGACCTTTGCGCCGACGAAGAGCATCGCGCTGCCGTTTGGGCACGCGCCGACGCATGCGCCGCAGCCGATGCACGCCGCGGCTTCCATCGCGCGGTCGGCGTTCTGTTTCGGAACGAGGATGGCATTTCCATCCTGCGCACTGCCGGCGCGCGCGGTGATGAATCCGCCGGCCTGCTGGATGCGGTCGAACGAGGAGCGATCCACGCACAGGTCGCGGATGACGGGGAATGCCTTCGCGCGGAACGGCTCGATGTAGATCGTGTCGCCGTCCTTGAATTTCCGCATGTAGAGCTGGCAGGTCGTCGTCTCGCTCGGGCCGTGCGGGATGCCGTTGATCGAGAGCGAGCAGGTGCCGCAGATGCCTTCGCGGCAATCGTGATCAAACGCGATCGGCTCGTCGCCCTTGCGCGTGAGTTCGTCGTTCACGATGTCGAGCATCTCGAGGAAGGAGGCCTCGGCGGGGATGTTGTTTGCAGTGATGTCCACGAGGCGCCCTTCGCTGTTGCGGTTCTTCTGGCGCCAGACTTTGAGTTTCAGGTTCATTGCGCGGTCGTTCGGTAAAAGTTGAGGTCTGTCTTAGCGGTAGCTGCGCACGGCGGGCTTCACGACTTCGTAGATGAGCGGCTCGGTGTGGCGCAGCGGTTTCACTTTGTCGCCCGCATGTTCCCAGCAGGCGACGTGGCAGAAATTCGCGTCGTCGCGCTTCACGTCGCCGGCGCAGACCTTGCCGCTCTGCACTTCGGGATCCTTCTCGGTGTATTGGAACTCCTCGCGGAAATGTCCGCCGCAACTCTCGCGGCGTTCGAGTGCGTCGAGGCACATCAGCTCGCCGAATTCAAGGAAGTCCGCGACGCGTCCGGCCTTTTCGAGCGAGACGTTCAGTGAATCGCCGCTGCCGGGGACGTTCACATTCGTCCAGAATTCGTCGCGCAATGTCGGGATGCGCGAGAGGGCGCGCGTGAGTGATTTTTCCGTGCGTGCCATGCCGCAGAGATCCCACATGAGCAGGCCGAGTTCGCGGTGGAATTCGTCCACGGTCTTCTTGCCTTTGATCGAAAGGAATTTCTGCGTGCGCGCGGTCGTCGCCTCTTCGGCAGCGCGAAACTCGGCGTGATCCGTTTTCGGACGCTGGTCGGGTGCGACGGTTGCGAGGTAGTTGCCGATCGTCGAGGGCAGGATGAAGTAGCCGTCCGCGAGGCCTTGCATGAGCGCGCTCGCGCCGAGGCGGTTTGCGCCGTGGTCGCTGAAGTTCGCCTCACCGAGCACGAAGAGGCCGGGGACGTTGCTCATCAGGTTGTAGTCCACCCAGAGGCCGCCCATTGTGTAATGCACCGCCGGATACACGCGCATCGGCTGCTCGTAGCCGCTCTCCGCCGTGATCTGGTGATACATGTCGAAGAGATTGCCGTAGAGCGCCTTCACCTTTTCCGTGCCGCGCGTGCGGGCGTCGGCTTCGGAAATATTCGCGCCGCCGACGGTGCCGCGGCCGTAGCGGAGGATCGCATCGTGAAAATCCACATACACGCCGAAGCCGCCGGGGCCGACGCCGCGGCCGGCGTCGCACTGCATCTTTGCGGCGCGCGAGGCGATGTCGCGAGGGGCGAGATTGCCGAACGACGGATACATGCGCTCGAGATAGTAGTCGCGCTCGCTCTCGGGAATGTCGCCCGGCTTGC
>JANXZI010000446.1 GCA_025355595.1 Spartobacteria bacterium | reverse complement strand
CTGCACGGTGTCGCTCGGCGTGAGATTGTGCGCGATGACAATGCTCGGGGCGTCGAGTCCGCCGAGGGCTGAGGGCTCGCGGCCGAGGAGATTATGGATCACGCGGCGGCCGACGTCGTGGATGTCCACGGCGCGTTCCCGGAGGTACGGATCCTCCATTTCGCCGAGGCTGCGGATGTAGCGGTGGACGACCGTGAAAAACGCGTGCTCCGCATTGCACGACTCGCGGCGGATCATCTTTTCCACCTCGTCAATCATCACGCCGTCCTCGACGACCATGACGTGCGCCTCGAAGATCGCGGCGTCCTTCGCGCCGAGGGATTTCTCGACCTGCTCCTGGAGCTCGACGATCTGGCGGCGCGTGGCGCAGAGGGCATCGCGCAGGCGCTCCACTTCCCGCTCGCTCCCGCCGAGGGAGATTTTCCGCGGCGGCGGCTCGTCGTCGGGGCGATGGATGAACGCGGTTCCATGGGCGATGCCGGGCGACACCCCGACTCCCTGGAAGCGTCGTTCAGTCTTCATCGAATTTGGAAAGGATGAGTTTCTCGATGGCGGCGAGCGCCGCCTCGGCGTCCGCGCCCTCGCAGGTGAGCAGGAGCCGGCTGCCGCTGCCGGCGGCGAGCATCATGAGGCCCATGATGCTTTTTCCGTTCACCGTGTCGTCGTCCTTGCGGACCCACACCTCGCTGCGGAAGGTATTCGCCAGCTTCACCAATTTCGCGCAGGGACGCGCGTGGAGGCCGAGCTTGTTGATGATCTCGACTTCCCTGCTGGTCTTTGTTCCTGAGTTGCGACCGAGGATGCCCATTCAGCTTTCTTTCTTTTTTTTCTGCATGGATGCAAGAAGACGCTCATTAAATTCCACGGCGCTGTTGTGGCCGACGCTCTTGAGCTTCTGGTCGAGTGCGGCGACTTCCACCAGGCGGGCGAGGTCGCGTCCGGGACGCACGGGGATGGTCACATGCGGGACGAAGAGGTCGAGGATCTCGTAGTATTCGGTCTCCAGCCCGGTGCGGTCGATCTCCTCGATCTCGTTCCATTCCTTGAGCGTCACGACGAGGTCGAGGCGCTTCTCTCGCCGCACTGCGCCGATGCCGAAGATGGCGGTGACATTGATGACGCCGATGCCGCGCACCTCCATGTAGTTCCGCGTGAGGTCCGCGCTCATGCCCATGAGGTTCCGCCCCTCGATGGCGCGGAGGTGCGTCATGTCATCGCTCACGAGCGAATAGCCGCGCTCGATGAGGCCGATGACGCACTCGCTTTTTCCGATGCCGCTCGAGCCGCGCACGAGCACGCCCATGCCCTGGATGTCCACCATGCTGCCGTATTCGCTCTTGCGCGGGGCGAAGTCGTATTCGAGCGCGAGGGTCGCGGCGTTGATGAATCGCATCGTGACCATGGGCGTCGAAAAGACCGCGACGCCGTTTTCCTTGGCGGCGGAGAGCACTTCCTCGGGCACGCGGTACTGGCGCGCAAAGATGAGGCACGGGATGTGTCGCTGGCACATGGCGGCACAGCGCTGGCGGACTTCCTTTTCCGTGAGGCTCTTGAGGTACGACAGTTCCGCGGCGCCGAGGACCTGGATGCGCTTGTCCGCGAAGTAGGAGAAAAAACCGCACAGCGCGAGGCCGGGGCGGTTAACGGTGGGCTCGCGGATCCTGCGCGCGAAGCCGATGCTGTCATCCGTGAGAACCTTCAACTGGAGCGACTCGGAGTGGCGCGTGTAAAATTCGCCGACGGTGATGGTCGGATGCTTTTCGGGCGAATTCATACGCCCTCCTTACCAGAGGACACACGGGCGATGGCAAGGGGGAATCGTGCGGGAGGCAGGGCTGAGCCATCGAAAGTTGAGAGGCAGGCATCGCAGGCCGAAGGCCGCTGCGCGGGGCTGAACGTCTGACATCTAACGCCTCACACCAAACTTTTAAGCGCCAGCACACATCGCACCGGACTGCGCATCGCTAGGCGTTAAAAGATAGGTGTTCGACGGAGATAGTGAGCCCGCCGCAGGCGTCTCCCCCCATGTCCCAACGTGCTGCTCCTGGGGCTGACAGATCACTTTGATGCGATTGCCCTACGGGCGAATATCGGATGTTGAGTTCTCAATTATGAATTTTTGCTGTTCGCGGCGCGACGCCTTACCTTGCGCTCGACATCGCGGCCCGGTTTGTGGCCTCTGTCCGCCTTCATTTTTCCAAAAGACGAAACATCAATGAGCACACCCCGGAACGGAATCATCGCAGGCGGCAACTGGATCGTGGATGCCGTGAAGATCATAGACGTGTGGCCGCAGCAGGACACGCTGGCGAACATCTTCAGCACGGCGAAGGGCTCGGGCGGGTCGCCGTTCAACATGCTCGTGGATCTCGCGCTGCTCGGGGCGAAATTCCCGCTCGCCGGCTCGGGCCTCGTCGGGGACGACGATAACGGGCGCTGGATCCTGGACTTCTGCAAGAAGCACGGGATCGACTGCACGCACCTGCAGAAGACCGCGGATGCGCTGACGAGTTTCACCGATGTGATGACGGTGAAGGACACGGGACGGCGCACATTTTTCCACGCACGCGGGGCCAATGCGCTGCTCGACGCCTCGCACTTCGACTTCAGCACGACAAATGCGCGCATCTTTCACCTCGGCTACCTGCTGCTGCTCGACAAGCTCGACGCGCACAGCGCCACGCACGGCACCGTCGCGGCAGAGGTGCTCGCGAGGGCGCAGGAAGCGGGACTGAAGACCTCGGTGGACTGCGTGAGCGAGGACAGCGACCGTTTTCCGAAGGTCGTCACCCCGGCGCTGAAGCATGTGGACTACTGCATCATGAATGAATTCGAGGCCGGGCGCTGCACGGGGCGGCGCGTGCGGAAGAATGAAAAGATCGATCCCATCCAGCTCCGCGGCGCGATGCAACTGCTCATCGAAGCGGGGGTGCGCGAGCGCGTCGTCGTGCATTATCCCGAGGGCGGCTGCGCACTCGGGCGCGACGGCACATGGCACGAGCATCCGTCGCTGAAACTGCCGCCCGGCTACGTGAAGGGCGCGGCGGGCGCGGGCGACGCATTCGGAGCCGGCGTGCTGCTCGGCTGGCACGAGGGTGTGTCCGTCCCGGACCAGCTCCGCTACGGCGTGTGCGCGGCGGCGGCAAACCTGAGCGCGGAAACGTGCACCGACGGCATGAGGCCGCTCGACGACTGCCTCGCGCTGGCAAAGCGCTTCAGCTTCCGCGCCTAGAACAGCGTCACGCGTGATGTGATGGGTTCGCGCGTGTCTTTGCCCCTTCGGGGCAGAACTGCTTCGCGACCATCATTCCACGGCTGACGCGGCCCTAGCGGAATTTCCCCAGCGTGCTCTGGAGGCCCGCCATCGTGAACGGCTTGCACATCACCACATCCACGCCCTCGGGCTTCTCGCCGGTGGCCGCCATGATGTCGCCAAAGCCTGTGACGAGGATCACCGGCACGCCGGGCCGCCGTTTCTTCACCTCGCGCGCGAGTTCGTCGCCTTCCATCTCGGGCATGGAGCGATCCGTCAGCACGATGTCGAATTCCGCTGCGCAAAATTTTTCCAGCCCGTCGCGCCCGTTCGCCGCGAGGGTGACCGCGTAGCCGTCGTCCGTCAGGTAGGTGCTGATGACCTCCCGCACGATCGCATCGTCATCCACCACGAGCACACGCTTGCGCGGGGGCGGCGCCGCGGCGGATTCCGCCGAGGGAAAAATCACGCGCACGGTGGTGCCGATGCCCTTGCGGCTCTCGATCTCCAGCCTGCCGCGGTGCCGCGCCACGACCTCGTGGATCACCGCGTAGCCGCTCGGCCAGCCGTCGGGGCGTTCCGTCGCCGCGCTCGGATCCAGCAGCCGCTGGCGCATCGCCTCGGTGACTCCCAGGCCGTCGTCCTGCACGGTGAGGATCGCATCCTCGCCCTGCTGGTGCGCGCCGATGGTGATCGTGCCGCGCCGCGGGATCGCGTTCATCGAATTTCTCACGAGGTGCGTGAGCATCTCGCGGAGCTTGATCGGGTCGCCTTGAATGTCCGCGCCCTTTCCCTCCTTGCGCACAAAGGTGACCTTCGGCGGCACACCTCCCGGCTGCTCCGGGGTCTTCGGGTTGCACAGGCCGATGACGTGATCGATCAGCGTGTCGAGCGCCACCGTCTCGAATACCTCGTCCTCTGGCACAGCCGCCTCCGCAGCCGCGGCGCCCGGCTTGCGCAACGCCTTCCTCCCGGCATCCGACGCGTCAAGAATTTGCTGGAGATGCTCCGTCACTTTTTCCGGGTTCGCGAGCATCGCAGGTGCGCGCAGGATCACCTCCGCGTGCTGGTGGACGCGCTTGAACGCCTCCTCGATCTCGCGCGTCGCCGTGCCCGTCCGATCCGCCGCGGCGCGGCTCCGCTGCACGGCGCGCAATTCCGCGACCGCCACGGTGAGCTGGTGGTTGATCTTCGTCACCTGCTCCTCCGCCTGCCGCCGCTCCGCCACCTCGCGCTGGAGCTGTCCGTTCACGGCTTCGAGCGCCGCCGTCCGCTCCTTTACGCGCGCCTCCAGCCCGGCGTTCACCTGCTGCGCGGCGACCTGGCCGCGCTTTCGCTCGATCGCGTACTGGATCGAGCGCAACAGCAGTTGCATGTCCACATGCCCCTTTACCAGATAGTCCTGCGCGCCCTGCTGGACAAGTTCGATGGCCGCCGTCACATCCGACACGCCGCTGAGGATGACGACCGCCACTGCCGGCGCGGCCTCATTCACCCGGCGAAAAGTGTCCGCGCCCATGCTGTCCGGCAGGCCGAGATCCAGCAGGACGATGTCCCGCACCTTTTCGCCCAGCATGCGGATCCCGTCTGCGAGCGAGATTGCAGCAGCGACGGAAAACTTCGGGTGCTCAGAAGATCCAAGCAGCCGTCCGAGCAATTCGGAGTGCTCCCTGTTATCCTCGATGAGGAGAACTTGGATCGGACGGTTGGTGATGGGCATCTTTGCTTTTCTGTGACGGTGGGGGATGATTCAGCGTTCACTGCAATCGCAGTAATCGGGCCACTAAACGCAGTGCGATAATAAATTACAAGGTGACTGAGGAAGATTGATCCGCCTTCCCGAGAGCGATTTCCGCGCGCGCCGCGCACAGACAGCCGCCGGCGATGATCACCGTGCCCGTGAGGTAGATCCACAGCAGCAGGGCGACCACACTGCCGAAGGCACCATAGACCACGTTGAAATTCGCCACGCGCCCCGCGTAAAAAACGAACAGCTTCTGCAGGCCACCCAGCGCCGCCGTCACCACAATCGCCTCGATCCAGACCTCGCGGAACGTCGTCTTCCGGCGCGGCGCGAATTTATAGAAAAGCACGAGGCTGTAAAAAAGCAGCAGCGGCGGGAGGAGATCGCGCATGGTCTTCACCGCCCAGCCGCCGATGCCAAAGTCGAACGCAAACACATCCGGGTGCGCGAGGTAGTATTTTTCCAACCCATTCAGGATCGCTGGCGTGACGAGGCCGATGAGCAGTGCGCTCGCGAGCACCGTCACCATCAGCAGATTTTTCAGCGGCAGCCGCCACCAGCTCAGCTCGTGCGTGCCCCAGGCATTGTTCACCGCGCGCACGAGCGAATGGAAAAAGCGCAGGGAGCACCAGGTGAGAATCCCAAACGAGATCAGCCCCGAGCCGAGCCGCGACCGCATGAAAGTCTCCACCGTCGCGCGCACCGTCTCCGCACTTCCGAGATCCGCGATGTACTGCGCGAAGAGATCAAAAATCTGCCCGGTGGCCTGCTCCTGATTCCCCAGAAAGCGCGTGCCGGCCGTGATCAGCAGCACGAGCAGCGGCAGGAGTGAGAACAGCGCATAGTACGCAAACGACGCCGCATACTGTTCGCCGTCCGTCTCGACGTATTTCACGCCGGACCGCCAGATCACCGCCCAGAAGCGCCCCATGCGACGCCGGTGTGGAGTTTGTGATGCGGGAGGTAGAGACATCGCTGGGCGGATTCAAAACGAATCCACGCGCCGACACGAAGCACATTCTCGCGCCGGAAAACCGCGCCTCAGCAAAATGGGCGCTCAATTCCCCGGTCAGCGCCCGCGGCTATTGAAGCCGCCCCTGCTCGGCGCCTGCATCCGTGCCTTCACCTCGTCGGCCAGCGGGCTCTGCGCGATCCATTCCTTCGCGGCCGGCGCGTCCTGCTTCGCCCAGGTCCGCACCACGCTCTCCACTGCGCGCTGCTGCCGATCTTTGTCAGTGATGGTGGTGGCCCACGCGAGCGCGCCCTTCGGATCCGTCCCTGCGACGGCGGTGGCGTAAGTCTCGCGGCTGCGGTCGGCCTCGGCGGTCGCCGGCAGCTTCGCCATGAATGCCCCGGCGGCGACCGCGTCCTTCTTCGCCCATTCGCCGATCGTCTCGGCCAGGGCGCGCGACTTCGCCTCGCCCTCCGGCAGGGCGAAGGCCCATGCGGCGGCGGACGGCGCGTCCTTCTCGGCAAATTTTCCGGCAAGCTGCGAAGTGAGCCCATCGCGCAGCGAGCCCGCGGCCATCCCGTCGAGCGCAGTGCGTGCGCCGTCCAGCCCGCGCTGACTCACGAGTTCGCCGGCGATCGTTTCGACCGTGCGACTGCGGCGGTCGAAAGTTTCCGTCGCCGCCACGCCGAGCGCGCGATCGAGATCGGTGCGCGCGAGCTGCGAGATGACGATCGAGATCGGCGAACTCGTGAATCCCGGCTGACTTCCGCCGGGGCCGCCCTGATTTCCCTGCGACTCGTCCTTGTCCTTTTCCTTTTCCTTCGCCGCCGCCTGCGCAAACGCGATCGCACCAGCGGCATCCGTGCGCGTCCACGTCTGCATCACCGCGCTCGTGCCGATCCATTTTTCCTCGCGGCCCTTGGCGTTCACGTAGCCGATCGCACCCTTCGGATCGAGCTGCGTCCACTTTTCCAAAATCATCGAGTACTCCGTGAACCGCGAGCCGAAGCCGGGACCGCGACCGCCGCGCAGATTGATCGCGCCGAGCGCCGTCTTCAGATCCTCGGGATCGCGCACCGCATCGAGCAGCCGCAGCAGGCCGTTCATCCGCAGGATGTCGTCTTGTTGCGACATGAGATTCTTCACCCACTTCTCAAGCGGCTGGCCATTCGTGAGGCGCTCCACCGTCATTGAGCCCGTCCCCTCACCCATCGCGAACTGCCCGCGCTCGCCCGGTGGCAGTGAAAAATCCGCCGCGCCACTCGCGCCACCGGCTTTCGCCGCGATGGGCCGCGTCGGGTCATCACCCGTCGCGACCGGAACGGTCGGCGCACCGATCCTCCCGATGCAAAATGCGATGGCCGCGGTGGCGAGCCAGCCGAGGCCGACGACGAGAGGGAGACGGGACGAGGTGTTTTTCATGCAACGGGTGGGTGATGGAAGTGGCAGCGATCTGACCCCCCATGCAACCCCCGCTGCCGGGAAAAGTTCCACACAAATTCCGAGGCATGACGCCGGGCCGCGGATGTGCCACGGTCGCGCCGTGCCCATCTACGTTTACGAACTCTGCGAAGGGGAATGCAAAATCTGCGGCGGCAGCTTCGAGCTGCGCCAGCCGCTCGACCGCGAGCCGTGCAAAATGTGCCCGCTCTGCCGCCAGCCCGTGCGGCGGATCATCACCGGCGTGAACTCGCCGAAACTCACGAAACCCGTCTCCGTCACCGACGCGAAAAAGGCGGGCTTCACCATCTACAAGCGCACCGGCAAGGGCGAATACGAGCGGCAGTGATGCGAGCGGAAGGTTCAATACGCGCGCCCATTTTTTCGCTGAATAGCCCTCGCAACCGCACGTCTGTGAATTGCGCAACCGCAACCTCGGTGCGAATATCTCCCAAATGAAATTCCCGCTCACCGCACTTCTCGCAGCCGCTCTTTTTCTCGCCGGCTGCGCCACGCAGACGAAGGAACAGATCGCCGCTGTCCGCACCGCTGGAGTCTCCCCGGCGCTCGTCCGCAAGCTCGAACACGGCGGACGCCTGAGCCCCGCCGACATCATCGAACTCCATCGCCGCCAAGTGAACGACGCCGTCGCACTGCGCCAACTCGACCGCACGGGTGTGGACTACGTCGTGGACAAGAACATCGTCCGGCAGCTTCGGAACGCGGGAGTGAGCGAGTCCGTAATCACCGCCGCCAAAGTAGCGAGTGATCGCTACGCGGATCAGTTCCACCGGCCCTACGTCAGCGTGGGCTACAGCCCGTGGGCCGACCCTTATTACTATCCGTATGCCGGCTACCCGTACGATCCGTACTCCTACGGTTACTCCCGCCCGTATCCGCGCTACGAGTCGTACCCGCGCTACCAGCAATACCACCACCACCGGAGCGCCACGGATTTCCTGCCGCCCGGCCCGCATCTCCTGTTCCGCTGATCGGCTGCGCGGAAAATTTCCGGCATTTCTTTGAGGCAGGACGCATCGCGACGACATTGCGCGTGCATCGCAGCACGCGGCGCGCTCACACTCGCATTTTCACGCATGAAGCTCCTCATCCCCGCACTCGCACTCGCCATGGTCGTCCCCGCATTTTCCGCAGAAGAAAAGCCCGCGCAGGTTCCCGGCGTCGCATTCGTCCGCACCGCGGGGCCGATCTCGGAATACCGTCTGGAAGCAAACGGCCTCCGCATCCTGCTCGTGCCGGAAAAATCCGCGCCGGTCGTGACCTTCA
>JANXZI010000423.1 GCA_025355595.1 Spartobacteria bacterium | reverse complement strand
GCCCGCTCGCGATGAGGTAAGCATCAAGCCCGACATACAGCGCGGCGAGGCAGAGAAAACTCACGACGAGGCTCAACGCGGACGCGACCGGATTGCGGTTCACGACGACGCTCACGCCGAATTTCAACGCGCAGGTGCTCGTGTTTTTCATCATCACCGTCGCCGCCGCCGAGGTTGCGGTCGGCCTCGCCATCATCGTCGCGCTCTTCCGCGCGCGGCAGACCACGCACGTCGAGGACATCGCCTCGCTGAAATTTTAGCGCCGGATGGACACCGCCAAACTATTTCCCTGGTTCATCCTCCTGAATCCGCTCATCGCCGCGGTGCTCATCCTCGTCGCGACGCGGAAAAATCACGGACTCAGCGCAGTCATCAGCGTGGGGTCGGCGTTCTTCGGCCTCGCCGCAGCGTTGTGCGCGTGGTCGCTGCCCGAGGTTCACAGCGCGGTGCAGTGGATTGATTTCGGAAGCGCATTGCAAATCCCGCTCGGCGTGAAGCTCGATCATCTCGCGAAGACGATGCTGCTCGTCGTCGCCGGCATCGGCTTCCTCGTGCATCTCTACTCGACGGTTTACATGGAGCACGACGAGTCGAAGGCGCGCTTCTTCGGCCATCTCTCGCTCTTCATGTTCTCGATGCTCGGCATCGTGCTCGCGGATAATTTCGCGATGATGTTCATCTTCTGGGAACTCGTCGGCGTGAGCAGCTACCTGCTCATCGGCCACTGGTTCACGCGCGACTCGGCGGGCAAGGCGGCGAACAAGGCATTCATCATGAACCGCCTCGGCGACTTCGGCTTCATGCTCGGCATCCTCATGCTGTGGGCGGCTTTTGGAACCGTGGGTTTCGATCAAATGCGGGGAATGGTGAATGACGGAAGTGCGATGCAAATCTTTCGTCAGAATCTCCCCGCTGGGCAGTTCTTTATTCACGCGCCTCTCTATCTGACCGTTGCGGTGTTGTTGATTTTTTGCGGCGCGATGGGAAAGAGCGCGCAGTTCCCGCTGCACACATGGCTCCCCGATGCGATGGAAGGCCCCACGCCCGTCAGCGCGCTCATCCACGCGGCGACGATGGTGGCCGCTGGCGTGTATATGCTCGCGCGCATCGCGTTCCTCATCGAGTGGTCGCAAGCCGGTGAAATCATCGCGTGGGTCGGCGCAATCACCAGCATCCTCGCCGCGCTCATGGCGACGCAGCAGGACGACATCAAGCGAGTGCTCGCCTATTCCACACTCTCGCAACTCGGCTACATGGTCATGGCCGCCGGCCTCGCGCCAAATGCCGAGGGCGGCCCCGCGATGTTCCACCTTTTCACGCACGCATTCTTCAAGGCGCTGCTCTTCCTCGGTGCGGGCGCGGTCATTCACGCGCTGCACCACGAGCAGGACATCTGGAAAATGGGCGGCCTCTCGAAGACGATGCGCGTCACGACGGCGACGTTTGCGATCGGTACGCTCGCGCTCACCGGCTGCCCCGGCCTCGCCGGTTTCTTCTCGAAAGATGCGATCCTCCTCGCCGCGTTCGGTCACAACAAGGCGCTGTTCGGCATCGGGCTCGCCACGGCATTCCTCACCGCGTTTTACATGACGCGCCTCTTTGTCGTCGCCTTCCTCGGCAAGCACCGCAGCGAAGCCGCGCACCACGGCCACGACTGTCCGCGCGCGATGACGTGGCCGCTCGTCATCCTCGCATTCCTCTCGATCCTCGCCGCATACGGCGCGGTGCCGCACTGGTTCGGCATCGGGCACCACGAGGGCGCGAAAATCGTGCCGACGCTCGCGATCCTCGCATTCCTTGCAGGCAGCGCAGTCGGCTGGGTGCTCTACAGCGGCGCAGAAAAGGAACCGCTCTCGGTCCCGCTGCTCCGCAATAAATTCTACTTCGACGAAATCTACGGAGCGATCGTTGCCGGCACGCAGGATGTGCTCGCATTCATCGCGGCGGGCATGGATGCCATCGTGCTGCTCGTCGTCCGCGCGGCCGGCGGCATGACGCTCGGCCTTGGCTACGCGCTGCGGCTTTTCCAAGTCGGCAATGTGCAGGCCTACGCCTTCATCTTCGGCCTCGGCGTCGTCGGGCTGATCTACTTCCTCGTGTTTCGATGACCGTCATCTCGCTCATAATCCTGCTGCCCATCGCGAACGCGCTCGCGATCATGCTCGGTGCGCCCGCGCGCAGAAGCGCGCTGCTCGCCTCGTGGGTGCAACTTGCGCTCACGCTGTTCGCTGTGCTCGGTTACAACCGCACCGTCGGGGGTGTGCAATTTGGAAGCAGTTGGAGCGTCGCACCCGAGTGGGGTCTGAGCCTGCGCCTCGGTGCCGATGGACTCAGCCTCATCATGCTCCTGCTCACGGCGCTCGTTACCGTTGCGGCGATCCACGCTTCGCCGCGCATCGAAAAGCGCGAGGGACTTTTCTTCGCGTGCATCCTGCTCATTGATGCCGGCGCGGCTGGCGCATTCGCATCCTTCGACCTGTTTTTCTTCTACGCCTTCCACGAACTCGCGCTCATCCCGACATTCCTGCTCATCGGACTGTGGGGCCACGGCCAGCGCCATGCGGCCGCGTGGCGCATCACCATCTATCTCGCGCTCGGCAGCATCATCGTGCTTGTCGGCCTCGCGAAACTCTACCTCGCGCAAAACGTCGCGCTGCTGCCCGGACACGCGCGCACTTTCGACATGATCGTCATGGCGAAGACGCCCGCGCTCATCCCCGCTGCCGCGCAGGGCGGGATCTACATCTGGCTGCTCATCGGCTTCGGCATCCTCATTTCACTCGTGCCCTTCCACTCATGGGCGCCAGGCGCATACGCGAGCGCACCGACGCCTGCCGCGATGCTCCACGCGGGAGTGCTGAAAAAATTCGGCCTCTACGGACTGCTGCGCGTCGCCGTGCCGCTGCTGCCCGAGGGCGCGAAGCAATGGGCGCACGTCCTCCTCGTGCTGCTCGTGCTGAACATCCTCTACATCGGCCTCGTCACCATCGCGCAGAAGCGCCTCGACACGATGCTCGGCTACTCGTCCGTCATGCACATGGGCTACGTCTTCCTCGGCATCGCCGCCGGAAACGCCGTCGGCCTCTCCGGTGCCGCGCTCCTCATGCTCGGTCACGGCCTCAGCATTGCCGCGCTGTTCGCGATGGCCGGCCACCTGCGCCAGTCGTCGCCCACACTCGCGTTCACGGATTTCGGCGGCATCGCAAAGCGCGCACCGTTCCTCGGCTACGCCTTCGGCATGGCCGCATTCGCGAGCATCGGCCTGCCGGGTTTCGCAAATTTCTCCAGCGAGATCATGGTGTTCTTCGGCGCATTCGGCAGCGTGCCGCAGCCCGGCACGCTCAGCTTCAGCGCGATCCAGATCGCGGTCATCTGCGGCCTGTGGGGCGTGGTCATCAGCGCCGTTTATATGCTTCGCGCGTTCCGCAAAATCTTCATGGGCGAGGACACGGGCAGCGCCGTCGTCGCCGAACCCAAATGCGACCTGCGCTGGGCCGTCATCATTCTCCTCGTCGCGCTGCTCATCGGTGGCGTCTGGCCGAAGTCCTATCTCAGCTTCATCCAGCCGAGCGTCGAAGCCATCCTCGCGAAATAGCTCATGCAACAAGTCGTCCCAGCCATCGCGCTTGAAGTCTCCGTGCTCCTGCTCGGCGTGCTCATGCTTTTTGCCGAGGCGTTCAGCCGCCGCGCCGATCGCTCGCACATGGCGAAGTATGCGATTGGCGTCCTCGCCGCGCTCGTCGGCTTTTCGTTCTTCACGCAGGCCGCACCGGACACCATCGCCGCAGGTTCGTATTGGAAATTCTACTCGGTGGATGCGACCGCGCTGTTCTTCAAGCGCATCGCGCTCGTCAGCACGATTGTCTTCCTCGTCATGGCGCTGGAATACCGCCACATCCTCGCGCGTTTCATTCCCGGCGAGGAGGAAGGGCGGGGGACGGGCGAATTTTACTGCCTGCCCGTCTTCATCTGCGCGGGGCTGATGTTCATGGCGTCGGCGGTGGATTTCATCCTCATCTTCGTCTCGCTGGAACTCGTCACCATCGGCTTCTACGCGCTCGTCGCCTACATGCGCCGACACACGCTCTCGCTCGAGGCGGGCGTGAAATACCTCATCCTCGGCGCATTGAGCACCGGGTTCCTCGTGTACGGCATCACCTGGATTTTCGGACTCACCGGAGAGACGAGTCTCGCGCTGGTGAAAGCTAACCTCATCAGCGGGTTTTCCGCCGCCGCCGCTGGCGGCGCATCCGCAGACGGCCCGCTGGCCGGCAACGAAACCGCACTGCTCTTTGGCATCGTGCTCATCCTCGTCGCGCTCGGCTTCAAGGTCGCCGCCGCGCCGTTCCAGCTCTGGGTGCCCGACGTGTACCAGGGTGCGCCGACGCCCGTGACGGCATTCCTCAGCGTCGGCAGCAAGGCCGCGGGCTTCGTCGTTCTCGTGCGCGTGCTCGATGTCTTTCTCGCCGTCCCCGCCGTGCAGGGAAAAGTCACCGCCGTCCTCGTGCTGCTCGCCGCCGCGACTTTGATCTACGGCAACATCACGGCGCTTCCGCAGGAAAACCTCAAGCGCCTCTTTGCCTACTCCAGCATCGCCCACGCGGGTTACTTGCTCATGGCGTGCGCGAGCCTCGGCGGCGACTTCGCCGTAGCCAAGCAGGCCGTCTCATTTTACCTCGCGGGCTATCTGCTGATGACCCTCCTCAGCTTTCTCATCCTCATCGTCGTCGCCCGCCATAGCCGCGGCGATGAAATCCGCCACTTCAACGGCCTCGGCAAACGCAGCCCCATGCTCGCCTTCGCGATGACCCTCGCCATCGCCAGCCTCGCCGGCATCCCACTCACCGCCGGTTTCCTCGGGAAATTTCTCGTCTTCAAGACCGCCATTGCCACCGGCCACTGGGTGCTCATCGGCATCGGCATCGTCGCCGTTGCCGCGGGCTTCTACTACTACATCAAAGTGATCGCCGCGATGTACTGGCGCGAGCCGGAGGATGCGAAGTCCATCGAGATCGCCCCCCTCACGCGTGCGGCGATCACCATCCTCGGCGTGCTCATCATCGTGCTGGGTATCTTCCCCCGCCCCGTGCTCGACCAATTGCGCGAGCGAAGGCAGGGGCCACCCGCACAAGTTGCGCGGCACTGAAGCACGCTTGAAAGCGTGGAGGCCCTTTCCGCAGGGGAGGGCTTAAACGCAAGGGAAACGCTGATTAAAGTGGTTCGCGCGGCCTTCCGCGTGAATCGCCTGCATTCCTGCGGAGGGCGCAGGAACCACCTTGGGCCGCACCGCTCTTTGTTCAGCGTTTCCCAAGACCCTGATTGCGTCCTACTTCACCTCGGGATTCGGAGTCGCCGAGCCCTCGGCCAGCCCGAGCGCCCACTTGATTCCACCGAGGATGTGCGCCTGGTATTGCTTCGCCGTCTCCGGCGAATTCACGCGGTTCGGCAGCGCAGGATCCGCATTCCACAGGTCCTCACGATGCCCGAGGCTCGTGTAAAAAACGCGTCCCGTTCCTGCCATGCGGCACCAGCTCACCGCCGCGTACTCCGCCTTGTCCGGCTGCTGCGGCGGATGCTTCAGGAACCAGATCACATGCACCTTCGAGCGGTCGTGGCTGCCGTCCTTCATCTCATACATCTCCTCCAGCTTGATGTCCCACTTCGCGCCGATGCCTGCATTCGCCGGGTGCGAGGTGTCGCCCGCCACCAGATCCGCAGGCACCTGCTTACCGTGCGTCTTGAATTCGCCCTGCAGCATCTCGCCGTAGCCCTTGAACGGATGGAACGTGTCGCTCGCCGAGTGCATGCCCACGAACGCGTGCCCGTCCTCGATCCACTTGATGAACCCCTCCTTGTCCGGCAGCGGCAGGTCGCCCGTCGTGTCGGCAAAAATCACGAGGTCAATCTTCTCCGCGCGCAAATGTTCCGGCGAAAGCGCCGCGAGGCTCTTCTTCACCGCCGCCTCGAACCCGTCCTTCGCCGCCTTCTCCTGAGCGATCAGCTCCGGCGTCCACTTCGCATTTTCCGCCTCAAATTTTTTCATCTCCTCCGTCATGCGCGCCTTGTCCTTGTCGCTCGCATTCGGCGCGAGATCCTTCGGCTTGCGCGGACGCTGCGGCACCTTCGGCGCATCAGGCTGGCGGACAAATTCCACAATCTCAAACGCCCCGCTCTCCTTCGCGAGTTTCGGCAGCGTCTTCTCCGCCTCGGCAATCGCCGGCCCATGCCGGAAGCCGGTCGTGACCGTGCAGACGACCACGCGCTTCTTCTCAGCGGCAAAAGTAACACCGGCGAGACATGCGAGCGCAAACGTGAGGGCGAAGGAGTTTTTCATTGGAGCAGTTCAGATGGGTTGTCGGGATTTGGGATGGTGGAAAAAATGCGCGTCCGATGCAAACAAAGGCCCGTGAGCGGCGAGCGGACAATCTGCAACACCCGCGCTTCCTTTGGAGGAAACTTCGCCCGGGCCGTCTCGTGGCATCTTTTGTACGGCAGATTCTCACTCGAAACCCATCCGTTATGAGCATCCTCATCGGCATCGCAGTGTTGTTCGGAATCATGTTCGCCATGTTCTCGGGAGTCGTGGGCGGGGATCTCTCACCTCACATCGTGCCCCGCCTGACCGTGCGCCCGCGCGAGAACATGACTCAGCCGAGCACGAAGATTGACCTGCTGCTCAGCGGCACAAATTTTGAGCCGGACACCCAGATCCGGTTCGTGGCCTGGCATCTGCCGGACGGGCACGGATTCTACCACCACGATCCGGTGGAAAGCGCCCGGCTCTGCAAACTCCGGGGCTCATATTTCGAGGACATCGCCTTCGATCCCCCGATCACGCTGGCGGCCTTCACCGGCGAGGGCGAGCCGCACGACATCAAGATCATCGCCACCGACGATCACGGCCACGCGGCGGAAGCGTGGATCAGCGGAAAAAATTTCTACCTCCCGAAAGAGTCCGGCGTCGTCGCCTGAAAAGTTGAAAGTTGAAATCACCGCCTTGTCGCGGTCGCCAAAGAGCCGCCCCCATTTTCCATGGCGCACGTTAAACCGCCTCGTGAACGTGTTCTGCAGCCACTGCATGCCCGCGA
>JANXZI010000329.1 GCA_025355595.1 Spartobacteria bacterium | reverse complement strand
CTCATTCTGAAAATTGACGTGGAAGGGCAGGAAAAGACCGTCCTCGATGGCGCGCTCGCGCTATTCCAGGCGAAGCGCGTGAAGGCCGTTTACCTCGACGGCTACAAGGACAAGTCGATCGAGGCATTCCTGATCGGCCATGGTTTCACGCTCCTGAACGGACAGACCCTCGAACCAACGCAGGGCGGGATTTTCTCCCTGCTCGCACTGCGCGACGCGCCTGCGGTGTAACACCCGTTCCACACCGAAGTAAGCGCTCGCGGGGTGCGGCGCACATTTCCTTTGAACCCCGCGCCAGTCTCGACTAGCAACGCGCTCCCTTCCCCGAAAATCTTTATCTCGAAATCATGAAAGACAATCTCGTAGTCGTCTGCGGCGGTGGCGGATTCATCGGCGGGCATCTCGTCGGCGACCTCCGCAGGCAGGGCTTCACGCGGATCCGCTGCGTGGATCGCAAGCCGATCAAGGACTGGTATCAATTTTTCCCCGACGTGGATAACCGCGTGATGGATCTCCAGGGCAAGCGGGCGTGCTACGATGCGCTGCAAGGCGCGGTGGTCGTGTACAATCTGGCGGCGGACATGGGCGGGATGGGCTTCATCGAAAACAACAAGGCGCTGTGCATGCTGAGCGTGCTCATCAATACGCACCTCCTCGAAGCCGCGAAGGACATCGGCGCGGAGCGGTTTTTCTACGCGTCGAGCGCGTGCGTTTACAATGCCGACAAGCAGCGCGATCCGAATGTGACGGCGCTGAAGGAGGAGGACGCGTATCCCGGATTGCCGGAGGACGGCTACGGATGGGAGAAGCTTTTCAGCGAGCGCATGTGCCGGCATTTTCGCGAGGACTTCGGCGTCCTCACGCGGGTCGCGCGCTACCACAATGTGTACGGTCCGAACGGGACGTGGGACGGCGGACGCGAGAAGGCGCCGGCGGCGATCTGCCGCAAGGTGATCCATGCGAAGCGCAGCGGGAAGCACGAGATTGACATCTGGGGCGACGGAAAACAGACGCGCAGCTTCATGTACATCGCGGACTGCCTGCACGGCACGCAGATGCTCACGCACAGCGATTTCGCGGAGCCGATCAATATCGGCAGCAGCGAGATGGTCTCGATCAATGAACTCGTGGACATCGTGGAAGGGATCGCCGGCGTGAAACTCGCGCGGAAATACAACCTCGACGCGCCGAAGGGCGTGAACGGACGCAATAGCGACAACACGCTGATCAAAAAAGTATTCGGATGGGAGCCGGGCACGAAGCTGCGCGACGGGCTGGAGAAGACCTACGCGTGGATCTACGACCAGATCGTCGCGGGCAACACGAAGCAGTAGCCGCGCGAAATGCCGGACGCAGCACAGCAGGCCGAAGGCAGTTCGTACCGGCAGATTCTCGGCGTCCGCTTTTTCACCGGCACGCCGCGTGAAGCGCTCGCGATCGGCATGAGAGGCGGACTCGTCGTCGTGCCCGCCGCACCCGCGCTGGTAGATCTTCCGACAGACCCGTCGTACCGCGCGGCGCTGACGAACGCGGACCTCGCCATCACCGACAGCGGGCTCATGGTGCTGCTCTGGCGCTGGCTCACCGGGGAAAAAATCACGCGCGTCTCGGGGCTTGAATATCTCAAGCTCTTGCTCGCCGAGCCGTCCGTCCGCGAGCCCGGCGCGGCGCTGTGGATCATGCCCACGGCGGCGGCGCGCGATCAGAATGTCGCGTGGCTGCGGACACAGGGATTCCCGACCACCGCTGACGATTGCTACCTCGCGCCGATGTACGCGGAGGGCGAACTGAGCGATCCCGCGCTGCTCGAAATGATCCGCACGAAGCGCCCGCGCCACATCATCGTCGCACTCGGCGGCGGCGTGCAGGAGCGACTCGGACTGCATCTCAAACGCGCGCTCGACTACCGTCCCGGCATCCACTGCATCGGCGCCGCGATTGGTTTCCTCAGCGGCGAACAGGTCAACATCCCCGCGTGGGCCGACTATTTTTTTCTCGGCTGGCTCTTCCGCTCGCTTTCCGCGCCGCGGAAATTTTTCCCGCGTTATTGGAAGGCGAGGAAGCTCGTGGGGCTCATGCGAAAATATCGCGACCGCCTGCCGGTGGGCGAATAGTCGCGGCGGAACGCGACCTCCGGACGCATTTCCTTGCACGCGCTCCACCAATTGCCATCAGCCCGCATACGTGTGCCGCGCCTGCCTGCGCGCCGCACGGATCGCAGCGGGCTTCAGCGGCACGACCGCGGCTGGAACTCCGCGGAGTGACAACGCCTCGCGGCCCGGCGTGCGCCGCCAGTCGGCTTCCAGCGCGGCGGCGACGCTCGTGCGATCCGCGCCATTCTCCGTGAGGAAATCGAAGAGCCCCTGCGCGATGGATTGCAGCGCGATCTGATGCGTGCGGCGCAGCGTCGCGTGCAGCCAGTCGCTGAAGCGGAGGAATTCCGCGAACGGCGACGCGCCGTCGCGCCACAGCAGCGCGAGCGTGCCGGAGAAATTCCCGCTGTTTGCGACGATGTCCCAGTACCGCGCAAAGCGGCGCATGCGCTGCATCGTGGGAAAATCCATGTCGCGCGTTTCGAGGATCTCGTACGGCGGATGCGGCGCGTACTTCATCCGGTATTCCGCATCGTGCCGCACGATCGGCGTGCCACGCAGACGCTTCAAGATGCCGACCTGAATCTCCTGCGGCCCGAGCTGCACGAGCCGATCAAAGCCGCGCCCGAAACTTTCCATCCCCTCGCCCGGCAGTCCGACAATGAGATCGGCATGCACATGCACGCCGGTCTCCTCGCGGAGAAAACGCAGGTTGTCCGCGAGCCGATCGAGATTCTGGCGGCGGCTGATGTTCTTCGACACCGCGTCGTCAAACGTCTGGATGCCGACCTCGAACTGCACCGCGCCCGGCGGAAATTTTTGGATGAGCGCGCGGAGTTGCTCGGGTAGCCGGTCGGGGATCATCTCGAAGTGCAGGAAGAGTCCGTCACGCCAGCGGTCGAGGAAGAATTGCAAAATCCCCATGCTTGTCGGCAGGTGGAGATTGAACGTGCGGTCCACGAATTTGAACTGCATCGCGCCGCGATCGAGCAGTTGCTGCATGGCGGCGAGAAACGCATCGAGCGGGAAAGCGCGCACTGGGAGGTCGAGCGACGAAAGGCAGAATTCGCAGGTGAAGGGACACCCGCGCGACGCCTCCACATACACGATGCGATGCGCGAGATCCTCGTCGGTGTAAAAATCATACGGCGACGCGAGGTGTTCGAGCTTCGGCAATTCGGCGGGGATGATTTTTTGAAGTGAGGCGAGCGGAGTGCCGATCACGGAAAGGTCCGCAGCCCGCCCGTAGCGTAGCTCTCCAGAGCTGCGCCCTTGATGATCCGTCTCATCCACGAGCAACGCCGCACATACCTCCGCAAACTTCACATCCCCCTCCCCCGTGATCACATGATCCGCGAGCGCGACAATCTCCTGCCCCTCCGTCTCGTACGAAACCTCCGGCCCGCCGAGGATGACGATCAGTTCAGGCCGAATCCGCTTCAGCAGCGCGACGACCTCCGTCGTCTGCTCCACATTCCAGATGTAAACACCGAAGCCCACGATGCGCGGCTCGCCCGCGAGGATCGCCTCCGTGATTTCGAGCGGCGTCTGGTTGATGTGAAATTCCGCCATGCCCGCACGCGCGGAGAGCGCCCCGAGATTCGCCATGAGGTAGCGAAGCCCGAATGAGGCGTGAATGTATTTCGCATTCAGCGTGGTGAGGACGATATCCGGCATCGTGCGTACTGTGGCCGATCCGCGCACACACGGCAAACGGCACTTCCGCCGCCCTGCCTGCGGCTAATTCGCCGGATTTGCACGCGGCGACATCCGCAGCGGCCCGCCGGGCCGCGCGCCGGTGAGCACGCCGTCGCGGATGACCACCTCGCCGTTCACGATCACATCGCTGAAGCCCTCCGCGTAGTGGTGCGGATCGGCGAAGGTCGCTGGATCGTTCACCTTCGCCGGATCGAAAATCACGATGTCCGCCCATGCGCCGGGCTTTAGCACGCCGCGATCCGCGAGATGGAAGGTCTGCGCTGGCAGCGAGGTCATGCGGCGGATCGCATCCTCGATCGTGAGCACCTTCATCTCGCGCACATAGCGGCCGAGCACCCGCGCGTTGTTCCCGTAGCTGCGCGGATGCGGGACATCTTCGCCGAATTTCCGCGGGCCGCCGTCGCTCGCGATCATCGTGAGCGGGTGGCGCAGGAATGCCTGCACATCCTTCTCATCCATGCCGTGAAAAATCGCGCTGCCCCCGCCCTGCCGCTCGATGTCAAAGATCAGCTCGATCTGATCCTCGATGGAATCCGCGCCGCGCCTGATCTTCGCCGCCTCGGGAATCGTCTTTCCATTCAGCGACGGATCGGCGGCGAATCGCGCGATCACCGCGTAGCCGTAATCCGTGCGGCCCTGCTTCTCCCGCGTCGCCTTCATCTCCGCGACGATCTCCGCCTTCTGCACCGGATCGGCGATGCGCGCGACGAAGTCCGCGCGCTTCCCGGCGCGCGCCGTGTCCGGGATGAGCTGCGCGAGCCCGGTGCTCGATGCGGTGTAGGCGTATTCGTCGTGTGTGATGGCGAGCCCCTCCGCACGCGCCTCGTCGAGTGCGGCGAGCACCTTCGCATTCAGGCCCCACGCGCTCGGCCCGGAGAGCTTGAGATGCGAGACCTCGGCGCGGATTTTCGCCTCGCGCGCGATGCGGAGCAGCTCCGTGATCGCGCTGAAAATCTTCACGGTCTCCGAGCGCATGTGGCTCGCGTAGATCCCGTCGTGCGCCGCCGCCACCTTCGCCAGCTCGATGATTTCCCCGGTCTTCGCAAAAGATCCCGGCACGTAGATCAGCCCCGTGCTCAGCCCCACCGCGCCGTCCTTCATCGCCTGCTCCACGAGGGCCTTCATCTTCTCCAGTTCCTCCGCGCTCGGCTCGCCGACGAAGCTCCCGCCCATCGCCAGATCGCGCACCGAATTGTGCCCGATGAGCGTGGCGACATGGATGGCCACCTTCGCCGCATTCAGCTCCGCAAAAAACTTCGCCACATCCGTGCGCGAGCCGCCGCAGTTCCCCGTGACGATCGTCGTCACACCCATGCGGAGAAAATTTTCCGCCACGGGATTCTCCGCGATTTTCTCCGAGTGGGTGTGGACATCAATGAACCCCGGCGCGACGACCTGCCCATGCGCGTCAATCTCCACCGTCGCCGTGCCCGAGACCGCGCCCACCTGCACGATGCGCCGATCCTTCACCGCCACACTGCCGCTCACGAGCGGAGCGCCCGTACCGTCGGCGATGCGCGCATTGCGGATGACAAGATCGAAGTCGGCAGCCGTAGCGAAGACGGGGAAGACAAACAGAAACAGCAGGGAACGAATCATGGGGAGGTGCGGAACTTGGACGCCCTCGAACACATGATGTCCACGGCATTTTCGTGCGCGAAAGGCTCGCCGGAACCGAAACCCGGCGAGGCAGGCCAGGCGCACTTTCGGAACGCGGACGCTTCCTGTAGCCACGCTTGTGAAAGCGCGGGCAGACTATACCTCCGACGGGTGCGAAAGTCAGCCTGCGCTTTCACCAGCGCAGCGACGAAGGTCGGCCTGCCTCAATCCGCGCGGCGCAGCGTCATCGTGACTTCGAGGCCGGGCTGCGCGTTTTTCACGGCGACGGTGCCGCCGCAGGCTTCCACGCAGCTCTTCACGATAGCGAGGCCGAGGCCTGCGCCGCCGCCTTCGCGCGTGCGCGCGGTCTCGGGGCGATAGAAGGGATCGAAGAGGCGGTGCAATGTTTCGGGCGGGACGCCGGGGCCGCTGTCGGTGATCGCGAGGCTCACGTTTCCGCCGCGGACGATTGCGCTGATCGTGATCGGCCCAGCGTCGCCGGCGTAACGCACGGCGTTACGGAGAATGTTGCCGATGGCGCGCGCGAGCAGATCGGGATCGGCGAGGACTTTCACGTCGGCATCCACGTTCACGGTGATGTCCGATTTTCCCTGCGCCTCACGGGCGATGGCTTGTGCGCACAGTTCCGCGAGCGGCACCGCGCGCAGTTCCAGATCCTTCGCGCGCAGGCCGGCCTTGGAAAATGAGAGCAGCTCATTTACAAGCGTGGACATGTGGCGGACTTCCTCGCGCACGTCGGTCACGTAGCCCTGCTGCTTTTCGCTGGCCTGCTGTTCGAGGACGCCGAGCGCCATTTCCATGCGCGCGAGCGGCGAGCACAGTTCGTGGGCGATGTCGCCGAGGAAACGCTTCTGCCCGGTGACGTATTCGCCGAGGCGGCCGGCCATGTGGTTCAGCGATTCGCCGAGGCGGCCGAGTTCGTCGCCACGGTCCGTGTCCACGCGCGTGCCGAACTGGCCCTGCGCCATCTGCCCCGCCGCGCCGGTCATCTGCCGGATGCTGCGCGTGATGCCGCGCACGAGCGGCAGCCACAGCAGCACGGAGCACACGAGCACGCCTGCGCCGACCCAGAGCCACGGCGTGACATCGAGCAGCAGCCCGCCGGTGCCGAGCGATGGCAGCGCGATGAGCAGCGATGAGGGCGAACGGGAGCGGCCATCGTCGTCGAGCAGCGGCGTGCGGATGGCGATCCAGTACATCGGCGGCTGTCCGGCACGGACGATGAATTTCTGATAGCCATTCGGCCCGCCGCCCGGACGCAGCGCCATAATTTCGCGCGGCAGGCCCTGCGAAGGCGGCCTGCCATCGCGAAACTGCGGGCCGTCATCCCGTGGCGGCTGCACTCCGTCGCTGGGCGGAGGAGCGCCTGCGCGCGGAGGGCGTCCGTCGCCGAAATCTCGCGGCTGGAAAAAATCACCGCCCTCCTCCGGCCTCGGCGGAGGTCTGCGCGGCGGCGGTTCGCCCGCGGGAAAATCACGCGCATTCTCGCCGCGCGGAGGACCGCCACGCGGCGGCCCCGGCGAAAAATCCTCGCGCTCCTCCTCGCGCGGAGGGCGCGGCTGCTGCGGACGCAGACGGGAATCCGTGATGCCTTCCGCGAGTTTCTTCAACACGGGCTGCGGCAGCTCGGCGATCGTGCCGACGATTCGCACCCCGTCATTCTGCACCGCGGCGATCTGGACGTGGTTCGCTTCGGCGTGGCGCATCAGGATCGCGGGCCACTCGGCGCGTTTGGTGGCGTTCAGCTCAGACACGATGAGCGTCGCCATTCCCTGGACGCGCTCGCCGGAACTGCCGGTGAGCAGCGAGTCGAGGCCGAAACGGAATTGCCCGCGCGCGACATACACGGCGACGCCGGCGAGCAGGACGAGGTTCACGAAAAACCACAGGAGGATTTTCAGCGGCAGCGGGAAGGACACGCGCGCGTGCTCCGCCGGTGCGGGCGATGGCGTGGCGTCAGCGTTCATCGTCGGGATTCACCATCATGTAGCCCGCGGCGCGCACGGTGCGGAGGATGCGTGGGTTCTTCGCATCGTCGCCGAGTTTTTTCCGCAGCGCGGAAATGTGGACATCAATCGAGCGGTCGAACACGTCGTAGCTGCGGTCGCGGATGTTCTCGATGAGCGCCTCGCGCGAACGCACGCGGCCCCGCGCACGGGCGAGCGCGAGGAGCAGATCGTATTCGACCGGCGTGAGCACGAGCAGCGCGTCGCCGACGACGACGGTGTGCGCGCCGGGATTGATGCGGATGTCGCCGACGATGACCTCGGCCTCCGCGTCATCGTCCTTTTTCGCAGAACGCGTCCGGCGCGTCACGGCGCGCAACCGGGCGAGGAGTTCGCGCGTGGAAAATGTTTTCGGCAGATAATCGTCCGCGCCGATTTCCAATCCCACGATCCGATCCGCCTCGTCGCCGCGCGCGGTGAGCATGAGCACCGGCACGTCGCTCGTGCGGCGGATGGACTTCAGCACCTCGAAGCCGTCCATGCCCGGCAGCATCAGATCGAGGATGACCGCGTGCCACTCCTCCGATGTCGCCTTTTCCACGCCCTCCGGCCCCGTATGCACGGCGCTGACCGCGTAGCCGAGCGGCGTGAGGTAATCCCCGATGAGACGGCAGAGCTTGCGGTCGTCGTCAATCACGAGGAGGCGCGGGCGCTCGTTGGCGAGAGCGGGATTCATGGCAGTTGTCCGGAGCATGGGCGGGGAGCGGGATGGGGGGGATGTTTTTTACACGCGCTTTACACTTTTGGCCACGCGGCGAGACATTGCCTTTACAGTGGGGTTGCAAGGTGAACGCCAGCGTCCACCGCACCCCACGGTCATTCGTCCGCCCACTCTCACGCCGCCCGCGGGCAACTCAAAAACCCAGCAACCAGAACGACAACCCAGTATGAAAAAACAACACATCATCCTCGCGCTCTCGATCAGCGCGCTCACCAGCGTACTCTACGCCCAACCGGGCAACCCGCCGGGCGGTGGCCCCGGAGGCCCCAGCGGTCCCGGAGGCCCCGGAGGCCCCGGCGGCGGACAAGGTGGCCCCGGCGGCCCGCAGGGCGGGCCCGGCGGAAAGATGGTCCCGCCAATCATCGCCGCGCTCGACACGAACAAGGACGGCATCATCAGCGCGAGTGAAATCGAGAAGGCACCAAAATCGCTGCTGAAGCTCGACAAGAATCACGACGGAAAACTCACCGAGGACGAATACCGTCCGCAGCCTCCCGGCGGCCCCGGTGGGCCGGGCGGCGGACAAAAAGGTCCGGGTGCCGGTGGAAAAGGCGGCCCCGGCGCGGGTGGAAAAAATGCTCCCGGCGGCGGGCAGGGGGGGCCGCAAGGTGGCCCTCCCGGCGGTGCGCAAGGCGGCGCCGGCGGCCAGCGTCCGGTGCCTCCGATCATCGCGGCGCTCGACACGAATAGCGATGGCGTGATTGACGCCGACGAAATCGCGAAGGCCGCGGAATCGCTGAAGACGCTGGACAAAAACAACGACGGGAAACTCAGCGCGGACGAATTCCGTCCGCAACCTCCCGGCGGCCCCGGGGGGGCCGGTGCAGGCGGCCCCGGAGCGAAAGCACAGGGCGGCCCGCAAGGCGGCCCTCCCGGAGGCGCACCGCCGATCAAGCCGCCGGCTGCGCAATAACCGATTCACATTCACGCAGGGAGCAGCGTCAGCGATGGCGCTGCTCTTTTGCTTTGCCCGAGGAGCGGCGCGATGAAGCACTCAAGTCCCGTGCATTTCCCAACCTCCCTTCGCGTGCGCCACGTGCGCCGCAGCGACCTTACTTTTGCACGAGGGTTCAGACGCGAATGCCGACAGCCGACCGGAAGCGCTGCGGCTTTTACGCCAGCTTTACACTTTTGCATGCCGGGCGAGATACGCGCTTAACAAAAGGTCGCGATGTTCCCGGCATGTCTCTCCCCATGCAGGCGCACCCGGCCTGTGTTTCGCGGGAGGACAGTCCACAAAAATCACCGCGCTCGCCCCAATGAAGTTCCTCGCCTGCCTGTTTGCTTTCACCGCCACGGCCACGCTGCGCGCCGACCCGCAGCTCACCTCGTGGTTCACCGCGAACTCGGGCAAATACGCGCGTCTCTACCAAAGCACGGCGAATGAAACCGCGGGCACCACTTCCACCACGTGGAGCCGCGGCTCGGGCACGCAGACGAATCCGGCTTACGCGGATGTGAGCGAGATCAATTATTCCGCGTCGTGGATTTACGTCCGCACGACGGGGCTCGCGTCGCACATCATGGGGCCGTGGTATCTCGACTCGGCGAAGACGCAGAACTTCCCGAACTTCCCGTCGAACCTTTCCACTTCGACCACCGCTTCCATCTATCGCATCCCGCGCTCGCCGGCCATTCCAACGACAAAATCCTCTACCGGGCTGGGCGCGACGGGACGCATGGTTAATGGCGTGTCCATGTTCGATTCGCGCGATGCATTCTCGTATGTGAACGCGAGCACGACGGATGCGACGCCGGTGAACGGCCTGACGGGCGATGGCGTCTGGAATCGCGACGGCTGGTTCAATGAGGGGGTGACATTCGATCCGGGCTTCGCGCACCAGGCGGGAAATGTGTACCACTACCACGCGCACCCGATCGCGCTGCGCTACCAACTCGGCGATCATGTGGACTACAATGCGACGACCAATCGCTACACCGAGAGCGCCGCGACGCCGACGGCACACTCGCCGATCCTCGCATGGGCGGCGGACGGGCTGCCGGTGTACGGGCCGTATGGCTACTCCGACCCGACCACCGCCACGAGCGGGATCCGCCGAATGGTATCGGGCTTCACGCTGCGCAATGGCACGAATGGCACGACGGCGATCACTACGCGCACGGCGCTCCCGGCGTGGGCTTCGAGGATTCAGACGACTGCCGGGACCACTTTCAAAAGCGGCCCCGCGGTGAACACGACCTACGCGCTCGGCCACTACATCGAGGACTTCGACTACCGCGGGGATCTCGCCGGCCAGGTGCAGACGCCCGGCGCGACGGTGCGCGACTTTGATCTCAACGAGCAGAACGTGCGCTTCTGCGTGACGCCGGAATTTCCCTCGGGCACCTGGGCCTACTTCACGCCGATCAATGCCGACAGCACTCCCCAATTCCCCTACACGACGGGTCGGCAATATTACGGCAACCCGACAGGCGGCGCGGTGACGAGCATCTCCGAGTCGGTGACGCAGCAGTTCATCGGCGGCGCAAACAAGGCGCTCACGGTCAGCACGCCGGGCGTCTCCGGCACGACGGTCACGCTCACGTGGAGCGCGGTCGAGGGCGGCACGTATTCGGTGGACGCTTCGCCGAATCAGTCATCGTGGACAGGCAAGGCGACGGGCATCGTCTCCACCGGCATCTCGGCAAATTCCAGCTACACCGCGCTCGGCACGAGCGGCACCGAGTATGGGCGCGTGAATCGCACCGCGCTCGCATCCTACGACACGAACGGACAAACGGCGGCGACCGTCGCGCAGAGCACGACCACGAGCTACTCACTCGGTCCGCCAAACACCGCACCGACGATCACCGCGTTTTCCGCCGCCACGGTGATGAAGAACAACGCAACAAGCGCGATCACCTTCACCATCGGCGATGCCGAGACTGCGGCGGCAGGCCTCACGGTGAGCGCCACTTCCTCGAACACGGCGCTCGTGCCGAACGCGAACATCGTCTTCGCCGGCAGCGGCGCGGGCCGCGCGTTGACGGTGACGCCCGCGAGCGGAAAGACAGGCTCGGCCACGATCACCGTCACCGTGAGCGATGGCACGACCACCACGAGCACCACCTTCATCCTCACGGTCACGCCGCCGAACGTCCTGCTCATCATCGCTGACGACTACGGCCTCGACGCGAGTTCGCTCTACAACACCAGCCCCGGCGTCTCGCTGCCGCCCACGCCAAACATCGCATCACTGGCGGCCAACGGCGTGAAATTCACGAACGCCTACGGCTACCCGACCTGCTCGCCGTCGCGCTCGAGCATCCTCACCGGGCGGTATGGATTCCGCACGGGCACCGGCGATGTCGCGGCGTCGGGCTCGAACAATCTGCTGCAATCCTCCGAGTTCACGCTGCCAGATGCCTTCGCCGCGAACAGCGCGCTCAACTGCCAGCTCAAGCAATTTGGCAAATGGCACCTCGGCGGCAGCAACACCGCGCCGTGCCTCATCGGCGGCTGGCCGAACTTTGCCGGATCGCTCGCGGGCGCGATCCCTGACTACTTCAGTTGGACAAAAGTGGTGAGCGACGGCACGGGGCCGGGCACAACTTCCACCACGAGCACCACGTATGCGACGACGGACATCGTGAACGACGCGGTTTCATTCATTAGCACGCAGACCACCGCAGGCAAACCGTGGGTCGCGTGGGTCGCCTTCAATGCGCCGCACACGCCGCTGCATCTCCCGCCGACGAATCTCTGCCCGACCTACGCCTCGCTCAGCGGCAGCGCGGCGGACATCACCGCAAATCCGCTCAGCTACTACAACGCCATGGTCGAGGCGATGGACACGGAGATTGGCCGCCTGCTCGCCTCGGTAGATCTCACGAAGACCGACGTGATTTTCATCGGCGACAACGGCACGCCGCAGGCAGTGCTCCAAGCGCCGTATCCCTCGGGCCACGGCAAGGACACGCTCTACGAGGGCGGCATCCGCGTGCCGCTGGTCATTCGCGGCCCCGATGTCGTCTCGCCCGGACGCAGCTCGGCGGTGCTCACGCATCTTGTGGACCTCTACTCCACCATCCTTGAACTCACGGGCATCAGCGTCTCCGGCACTGTGCCCGGCGGCGTGACACTCGACTCGCAGAGCCTGCTTTCCGTTTTGCAAAATCAAAGCGTCACGCGCTCGCTCGTCTATGGCGAGCAGTTCGACGTCACCTCCGCCACGACCGGCGGACGGTTCCTGCGCGACTCGCAATACAAGGTCATCCGCAAAAAATCCGGCACGGATGAATTCTACGATCTCACGGCGGATCCCTCCGAGAGCACGAACCTCCTCGCGGGCGGCGTCGGCGCGATGACCACTGCCCGGCAGACCGCCTACGCTTCACTCGTCACGCAGCTCGCCAGCTACGAGACCGCGCCGACCATCACCACCATTGCAAATCAAACTGTCGCGACCAGCACCGCCACGGGCGCAATCGCCTTCACCGTCGGCGATGCGGAAATGTCGCCGACGATCCTCACCGTCACCACCGACTCGTCGAACACGACACTCGTGCCGAATGCAAACGTCGTCCTCGGTGGCAGCGGTGCGAGCCGCACCGTCACCGTCACGCCCGCCGCGGGACTCACAGGCACTTCCACGATCACCGTGAGCGTGGCCGACGGCATTTTCACGACGAGCACGAGCTTCACGATCACGGTCGTGAGCACCGTGCTCCCGGTCATTAACGCCATCGCGACAAATCCCGCCGTGCCGACGAACGCGGACACGGTCACCGTCACTGCAAATGTAACGCCGTCCTCGGGCCGCACGCTCACGAGTGTGCAGCTCACCTACGCCACCGATGTGCAGGTGACGAACACGGTGTTCAACGAAACGATGGGCACCGCCGCTGTCACGGGATGGACCGGCACCGGCACGGTTTATCCGTGGACCGTCACATGGCAAAACCCGCCCCCGACCTCGCCCTTCCGGCAGACCACCGCCGGCAATCACACGGCTGCGGGGCAGGGCAATCAGTTCGGCATGGAGGTCTTTGGCAACTCGCCCACCCTCGCCAACAACTCCATCACCACGACCAATAACATTGATGCCAGGGGCACCTCGGGCGCCGTCGGGTTTTGGGTGAACACCTCCGGCCTCACCGGCACGCAGGGCTGGGATTTCCAGACCTCCACGGACGGCGCGACCTGGACCACGCGCCTCAGCGAACCCACCGCGGCGAGCTACGCGTTCACCATGAAGAGCTACACGCTCAGCGCCGCCGAGCGCGTCAGCACGCTGAAGCTGCGCTTCCGCTTTGCCGGCGCTGGCGCAAACCAGACGCCCAGCATCCGGCTCGACGACATCAAGGTCACCACCGTGAGCACCGCGTCGCCCGTCACCGTCACGATGTATGACGATGGCGCGCACGGCGACGGCGCGGCGGGCAATGGCGTCTTCGGCGCGAGCATTCCCGTGCAGACAGCGGGCACCAGCGTGAGCTACACGATCACCGCGACGGACAACCAAGGCGGCAGCACCACGACCGGCAGCGCGTCCTACACCGTCGCCACACCCGCGCCTGTGCTCACCGTCACGCCCAGCGGCGCATTCACGGCCAGCGGACTCGCGGGCGGCGCATTTTCACCCGCGAGCGCGAGCTATACGGTCTCGAATACCGGCATCGGCGCGATGAACTGGACCGCGGGAAAAATCGCGGCGTGGCTGAATCTTTCCGCCAGCGGCGGCACGCTCGCCACCGGTGCGAGCACGAGTGTCACCGCGACGATCAACGCCGCCGCGAACGCGCTCGCCGGCGGCAATTACACCGACACGGTCACCTTCACGAACACCAGCAACGGCAGCGGCAACACCACGCGTTCCGTGAACCTCGCCGTCCTGAGCGCGATCCAGAATTGGCGTCAGACTTGGTATGCCACGACCAGCAACAGCGGCAACGCCGCGGACAATGCCGACCCGTATCATACCGGCCTCACGAATCTCGCCGTTTTCGCATTCTTCGGCCCGAACCAAAATCCCACTACCGCCAGCACGGCCCTGCTCCCGCCAGCGCAGAGGAGCGGCGGTAATTTTTTCTTCAGCTTCACGCAGCCCGCAGGCGTGAGCGGCATCACCTATGGCGCGGAGTGGTGCGCGGATTTCAGCGACGGCTGGACATCCGTGAGCGACACCGGCAGCGGCACCCTGCACGTCTTCAGCGTCGCCATCGGCACCAACACGAAAATTTTCCTGCGGCTCAAGGTGACCAGCCCGTGATCCACCCGTGACGAAGCGCTTCCCTCCCAACGCCGCGATCACAGCGCGGTGCCCGAGATTCCATGACACGGGCGCCGCCGCCATGCAAAATCCCGCGTGATGAAATCGATCCCCCGCCGAGCCGCGTGCGCGCTTTTTGCGATCGCCCTCGGCCTGGCTGGAATGAGCGCCTCCGGTGCGGCGCTGGAGATTGCGGTGCGGCACACCTTTAATGGCGACCCGCTGCTGCTCGATTCGCTGCGCTACCAGAATGGCGCGGGTGAGACGCTGTCGTTCACGCGGGTGAGCTACCTGCTGAGCGGCTTCGCCATCGAGCGCGAGGACGGGACGTGGATCGAGCTGCCCGATCAGCACGCATGGTTCGACGCGGCGAAGCGGCGCACGTCCCTGCGCCTCGATGGCATCGCCGCGGAAAAATATCGCGCGCTGCGATTTCACCTCGGCCCCGATGCTGTGGCAAATGCCAGCGAACCCGCGAAACTCGCCGCCGAGCATCCGCTGAATGCCGCCCTCAACGGCCTGCACTGGAGCTGGCAGGGCGGCTACATCTTCCTCGCGATCGAGGGCCACTGGCGCATCGGCGCGGCGGAACTGAAAGGCTACGCGCATCATCTCGCGCGCGATCCAAACCGCACGCGCATCACCCTCGCCGCCACGCTGGACCTCACGCACGACACCGCCGTGCTGCTCGACTTCGACCTCGGCACCCTGCTGAACGCACCGCGCCCGCTCTCGTTTGCAAAGCACGGCGATGCGACGCATTCGCGCGACGGCGACCCGATCGCCGCCGCGCTCACCGCGAATCTCCCCGGCGCATTCCGCGTGCGGCAGATCGCCACCGCCGTGCCCGCCATCAGCCGGCCCTCGCCGGTGCAGCCGCTTTTTCTTCCGGAAAAATTCACGCCCTACCGCTTCACGATGAGCGCGACTTTTCCCGTGCCCGATCTGCCCCGCGACAATCCGCTCATCGAGGAGCGCGTCGCACTCGGCAAGGCGCTCTTCCACGAGACCGCGCTCTCGCGCGACGGCACGCTCTCGTGCGCCTCGTGCCATGTTGAGAATTTCGCATTCACCGACGCGCGCCGCTTCAGCCTCGGCGTGCGCGGGCAGAAGGGCACGCGCAACTCGATGCCGCTTTCCAACCTCGCGTGGAAGACGAGCTTCTTCTGGGATGGCCGCGCGCCATCGCTCCGCGCGCAGGCGCTCATGCCCATCGAGGATCACACCGAATTCGACGAGTCGCTCGGCAAAGTGATCGCAAAACTCGCCGCCGCGGAAAACTATCCGCCGATGTTCACCGCCGCATTCGGCACGCCGGACATCACTGCGGAAAAACTCGGCCTCGCCGTGGAAAACTTCCTCCTCACGCTCACGTCGTTCGATTCGAGATTTGATCGCGCACTGAGCGGAAAGGCCACCTTCAGCGACGACGAAAAGCGCGGCTTCGAGCTGTTCATGACCGAATTTGATCCCCGCACCGGACAGCGCGGCGCCGACTGCTTCCACTGCCACGGCGGCCCACTTTTCAGCGACCACCAATTCCACAACAACGGCCTCGCGCCGGGTGAGGACACGGGCCGCTTCCGCATCACCAAGCTCGAAGCCGACCGCGGAAAATTCGCCACACCGAGCCTGCGCAACATCGCACTCACCGCGCCCTACATGCACGACGGGCGCTTCGCCACGCTCGACGAAGTCGTGGAGCACTACAGCACCGGGATGCACCGCACGCCCACGCTCGATCCGAATCTCGCGAAGCATCCCGGCGGCGGAATCCCGCTCACCGCGGACGACAAGCGCGCGCTCGTGGCATTTCTGAAAACGCTCACGACCGTCGCACCCGATCCGCGGTGAACAGGATGGCGTGGATCTGGTAACGCGGGCGTCCCGCCTACCGTGCAGAGCGTCCAGCTCGGCACATCGGAGAAGGACAGACGTCTCTCGCAAAATCACGC